>JAZSJX010000069.1:0-7340 GCA_045534535.1 Congzhengia sp. | reverse complement strand
TCTCATTATGTATTCCTTTCGTCCTTTTTTATTCAATCAAATAACAATTCGCCTTCTTATTATATATTATTTTTTAATTATAGAGCACAGAAATTGAATTTTCAATAGCAAAAAGAAATTGTTAATATTATATTCAAATATTATTAATCCTATTTTCAAATATCAGCCCATTACAGAAACTAAAAAGCTGCCTGCTCGATACAAACTCGAACAGACAGCTTAAAATATTATTCTTTTTTAGTTAATTTTGCCTGAACCAAAATTATAAACTGTGTCAATAATTTTTTGAACTGAAAGTGTGTTTCTTCCGTTAACGGGAGGAATGGTATCATTTATAATTGCATCTGCAAATGCGTCAATTTCCTTGGTGTACATGTTGCCGAAAGTAACTTCAAGTTCAACGGGTTCAACCGTGCTTCTCGACTGTTGAGCGTCATATCCGCCCACATCAGGACAAGCCAGAATTTTAACAGTGCCGCCCTCTTCCTGACCGAGTGTTCCCACTGCAATAATGCTTCCTTTTGTGCCGTAAAACTCAAGAGGATTGTTTGCTGCAGAGTCTGGAATGTTAAAGTTGACATCAACAAGAGCAAGTGCACCGTTATTCATTTTCATTACAATGCTTGTAGAGTCGTCAACATTATAGTTAAATGTCTGAGTTGAGCTAAAGCCTGTTACTTCGACTGCGCAAAGTCCGGAAATGTACTGCAAAAGGTCAATGCAGTGAACGCCCAAATCAACAAAAGCACCGCCACCTGACAATTTCTTATTCTGTCGCCAAGCACCCTCGATGTCGGGGTACCAACAGGTAAATTGTGCACGCATTGAAACAATATCGCCTATTGTTCCTTCCTCGATTACTTTCTTTATAGCCTGGTGATATGCATGATATCTCATCATAAAACCAACGCCAAGCTTTACGCCGTTTTCTTCACATGCTTCAATTATCTCTATGCTTTCCTCGGTTGTAAGTCCAAGGGGCTTTTCTAAAAGAATGTGTTTTTTAGCCTTTGCTGCAGCAAGAGCCTGTTCTTTGTGGCAGAATACGGGTGATGCAATATAAACTGCATCTATTTCAGGACACGCTAAAATTTCATTATAATCAGTTGTAGCAAAACTTGCTCCGTATTTTTCCTTGCAAGCTTCTGCCGCTTTAAGATTTGAGTCCATAACGGCATAACATTCGCTTGTTTCTGACAAACTCATGCCCGGAAGTGTTCTTCTGTCGGCAATACCGCCGCAGCCGATTATACCCCATTTTATCTTCATAATATTTCTCCTTTTTTAGTATGGGCGACCCTTTAAGGCCGCCCATAAAAATATCAATTATTATTCTCCACGCTGCATTTCTGCAACACTTTCTAAAACTGCATCAGCCATATATTCAAGCTGCTCATCGCTAAGACCGTAAAGAGGAAGATGTGTAAATCTCTTATAGAATACTTCTTCACAGTTAGGACATGTTTTTGCAATTTCGTCTGAGTTGTAGCCCATTTCCTGAACAACCTTGAATCTGTAAAGAGGACCAAAGTGTGCAATCTGTGTTACGCCTTTTTCTTCAAGCTTCTTTTTGAGAACCTGAATATCGCCACCTGCTTTTGCAGGGTCAATCTGCAATAGATAAAGGTGGAATGTTGGTTTTATTTCCTCATTGCCAAGGTCCTGAGGAATTATAGCATCATTTTCTTTGAAGCGGTTTGTAAGATACTCAGCAGCCTTTCTTCTTTCTTCAATGATTTCTTCGTTTCTGTCAATCTGAAGCTTAAGACCAAGACCCTGAATTTCAGTTGTTGAATAGTTTCCTGCAACAAACGGTGCTTCTTTGCCCTGGATTGGTGTTATATTGTAAAGCCAATCTTTAATTGGGCAGCTGAAATCAAGACCTAAAAATCTTGCACGCTTCATTTCCGGACCAAAGCCTGGAATGTTTGTTGTAACAACCTCAATTCCTGCAAGAGCCCCCGCTTTTTTTGCCTCCTCGGCTCTTATCGTACGAAGTTCATCAGGTTTTATAATTTCATGGCCCATATTGCCGTTTGCTACATGACAAACTGTTATCTTATCGCCTCTTTTAACGCATTAAGCAAGAGTTCCGCTGCAGCCGATTTCAATATCATCGGGATGACATCCAATAGCAAGTACATTCATATATTATTCCTCCTTATAATTGTTGACAAATCTACATATATATAATACAATATTTTTATACAAATGTATTTATCCAACAGTACAAATAATTTATCATTTATTCCGCAAACTAAGAAGGTGAGGATATGGAGTTTAAAATACAACCTATAAAAAGAGAGCTTATAATAGACGGATTTAACAGTATTTATTACTTTGAATTTGGCAAGGATTTTTCTCATCCGCCCGAAAAACATGATTTTTGGGAAATTGTTTATGTAGACAGTGGAGAAATAATAGCTGTAACCGATGGACTCGGCAGAACTTTAGAGCAGGGACAGGTAATTTTTCACAGACCAAATGAACTGCATGCACATGTGTCTGACAACAAAGTCCCCAACAGTATGCTTGTTGTTTCGTTTACAACAAAAAGTCCACTTATGGAATTCTTTGATAAAAAGGTGTTTACCCTTGACAAAACAGGGAAAACATTGCTCAGCCTATTCATATCTGAAGCAAAAAATGCCCTTGGTGAAATACCGGGCGAATATGTAAATAAAAATGCACTCGATTTTTCTTGTGCAAAGAGAGGTTCTTTCCAGCTTTTAGAATGTTATCTTACGGAATTTTTGCTTGTGCTCTTAAGAACAGAAGACGAAATGTCAAGCAGGGTGGAACGATGTGCAAATTCAAGAGAACTTGCCCAAAGCTCAACAGCAGAACTTATAATATCTTATATTCAAGATAACATCTATAATAATTTGACTATTTCTGATATATGCAACAAGTTTTTTATGGGAAAAAGCAGACTATACAAGCTTTTTGATGAGTATGTGGGGGAAGGCCCCATTGAGTATTATTCAAAACTAAAAATGACCGAGGCAAAAAAAATGTTACTTCATGAAGAGATTCCGGTTACCGGTATTTCTGACAAGCTGGGGTATTCCTCAATACACAATTTTTCAAGAGCGTTCAAAAAAGCCTTTGGAATTTCGCCGGTTGAATACAGAAAGAAGATTAACCGAGTAATTTAGCTGATTTGACGGTGTTTTAAAAAAGCGGTTTCCATAATATAAGGAAACCGCTTTTTTGTATCAGATAGTTTAATGAAAATCCTTAATCTAGCAACCGCAGTTTTTTTACTTCTTGCATTTACTCTGAACAATATTTAATGCTTCACCAAAACGCTGGAAATGGTTAATCTCACGCTGACGAAGATATGATATTACTCTGTTAACATCGGGGTCGTCAGAAACTCTTAATATGTTATCATATGTTGTTCTTGCTTTTTGTTCTGCTGCCAAATCTTCCACCAAGTCTGTTATCGGGTCGCCCTTTACTGCAAAGCTCATTGCATTAAACGGCTGACCTGCAGCAGATGTGGGCCATACACCTTTGCCGTGGTCTATAAAGTATGTCGCAAACGGACTTCTCTCAATTTCAGAAGAAGAGGCGTTTTTGGTAAGCTGATGCACGATAGTTCCTACCATTTCGAGGTGAGCAAGTTCTTCTGTGCCAATGTCATTAAGGATAGCTTTAACCTCGTCATCCTTCATTGAAAAACGCTGTGATAGGTATCTCATTGATGCTGCCATCTCGCCGTCAGGTCCACCGTATTGCGAGATAATAAAGTTTGCAAGCTTCGTGTTTGTGTTTTTAATATTTATCGGAAACTGTAATTTTTTTTCATACTGCCACATATCCTAACCTCCTTAATTTTCCCACGGCCAAGGGCCGCAAACCCAATCCCAGTTATCTTCGGACAAGTTATCCCAAGCGGTAATGGGTCCAAAATTTTCATTATAGCAAGCCTTAAGCTCACGCACTTTTTCTGTATATTTTTTATAGAGTGCGAGAGCTTTTTTATTGTTTGGGTGAGTATCTAAAAATAAAACCATCTCGTTTATGGCAAAATCTAATTCCATAATATTTTTCATAAGTGCTTCGCGGTTTTTATTGCTCATACTCATCTTTCACACTCTCCTCTCTGTTCACGGCAGGGACATTTTCCGTACACGCCATATGGCAGATAAAGTTCAGGAAAAAGTGTGCCACGCAAAAGTGCTTCACACGGTTCATAAACTTCTGTTAGTCTTTGCGGGTCGACGAATGCATAGCCAACGCAAGGATAATTTAATTCATTCATACAAATTTACTTCCTTTCTACATAAAATTGTTGCGTTCTATTCCAATATATGTAAAAAAATTTAAAATGCTACAAAATTCGCAATTTTTCATTGCACCCATTTGCACATCTTTTGTTGCTATATTAACAATGAACCGGTTCTAAACTATAAATGGGAGGTTTTATGGCAATAGGAAAAAAGAGCAGAAAATTAAAAAAACTATCCGAATGTATGTCTGATATTTTGTCGCTTAAGGTTACAGAAGAAAACGATATTGCATTCTTAACCGAACTTGGTATTGCCAAAAACAGTACCGACAACAAAATGCTTATTATGGCGCGCCTTTTCGAAAAGGCATCAAAGGGCGACATTTCCGCGATTAAAGAGATAAGGGGAATTATGAATGATTCTGAAAATAAGGACAAGGGACTTATTTCAGAAATCATTGAGGCGGTGAAAAATGTTGGATAGCACAGTCGCTTTTTCCAAAAAACAGGAAGATGTAATATCCCTTTTAAAGCACGGAAAATTAAAGAGAATAAATCTGCTAGAGGGCTCTGTAAGGTCAGGCAAAACCTGGATAAGCTTAGTTTTGTGGGCAATGTGGGTGGCTACAATGCCCGAAAACGGGGTTTATCTTATGACGGCAAAAACGCTGACGGCGTTAGAAAGGAACAATTTAAACCTTTTGGTAGCGCTTGTGGGTGCAGACAACTTTAAATTTTCAGTTCAGTCAAAAAAGGGAGTACTTTTTGGAAGAACTGTTTATTTAGAGGGCGCAAATGACGCAAGGTCGGAAAATAAAATAAGGGGACTTACGCTTACAGGTGCCTACTGCGACGAGTTGACGCTTTTTGATGAGGATTTTTTTGTGATGCTTCTTTCAAGGTTATCAGAGCCAAACGCCAAACTTTTTGCTACAACAAATCCTGATTCTCCGACTCATTGGCTTATGACAAATTACATAAAGCGTGCCGAAAAGGGCGAGCTTGATTTTTTAAGGGTAAAGTTTTTAATCGACGACAATCCTTACCTTTCAAAAGAATATGTAATGAGCTTAAAGCAGGAGTACACAGGCGTTTTTTATGAGCGTTTTATAAAAGGGGAGTGGCGTGCGGCAGAGGGTGTCGTATACCCCGAGTATGCTGACAATCCCCAAAAGTATCACATCAAGGAGATTCCAGACGACATATCCTTTGCGACAATTGGAGTCGACTTTGGCGGGAACAAGTCCGCACACGCATTTGTGTGTTTAGGCTTTACAAAGGGTTTTAAAAAGGCGGTTGTTTTAGACGAATTTTACTTAAAAGAGCAGATAAGCCCTGAAAGATTGGAAAATGAATTTATAAGCTTTGTAAAAAGGCAAAAGCAAAAATATCGTGTTTATGAAGCGTTTTGTGATAGTGCAGAAACAACGCTTATATGCGGACTTAAGAATGCTGTTTCAAGAAACAACTTGGGCATTGACATAAAAAGGGCACAAAAGACAAAAATCATAGACAGAATAAGGTTTTTTAACGGACTTATTTCACAGGGAAGATTCTGTATTTTAAAAAAATGCAAAAATGTTTCGGAAGCGTTATCTTCTGCCGTTTGGGATTCTGATAGCTTAGAAGACAAAAGGCTTGATGACGGAAGCGTCAACATTGATTCGTTAGATGCGCTAGAGTATGCCGCAGAGCCCTTTATGAAGGATATAATGAGCGTAAATCATAATAAGCAAATTTAAAGGAGAGGCAAAATTTTATGGTAAGAAAGACATTAGAAAAGATGGGGTTAACCCCTGTTCCTGACAGTCTTATGATGCCTGTAGCTCTTTGGAAGTCGTGGTATGAGGGAAAGGTAAATTCCTTTCATGAGTACAGACAGTACAACGGAAAAAGAGTGTTGAAAAGGTCAAGAAAATCCTTGTGTATGGCAAAAAAGGTATGTGAGGATTGGGCAGACCTGATTTTAAACGAAAAGGTGGATATTTTATCTGACAAAAGCGAAGTTCAAAGTATAATTGACCGCACCTTTTTTGAAAACAATTTCAGAGTGTCGGCAAACAAGCTGATTGAGCTTGCGTTTGCTTTGGGTACGGCGGCGTTTGTTGAGCACAAAACACCGAAAGGCGTAGTTATAGACTACATAAAGGCAGATATGATTTATCCCATCTCATTTGCAAACGGCAGAATTGATGAGTGTGCATTTGCAAGCCGTATGCACATATACGGCGGAATGCACACATACATAAATGTTCACACCAAAAAGGACGGAAAGTATGTTATTAAAAATGTGCTTATAAATGAAAAGACGGGGAAAATAGCCCCGCTTCCTTATGGAGTAGTGTCTGAGTTTTACACAAACTCCGATATTCCTCTTTTCCAGATTGTAACGCCTAATATTGCAAACAACATTTGTACTGACAGTCCGATGGGAATTTCGGTTTTTGCTAATGCTATAGATGTTTTAGAGGGCATTGATTTAGTTTTTGACAGCTACCAGAATGAATACAGATTAGGTAAAAAAAGAATAGTTGTTCCGCTTTCAATGGCAAAGATAGAGATGGAGCAGCAGGGCGATATTTTGCCTGTGTTTGACGACAACGACACAGAGTTTTACGCTTTTTCTGGTGCAGACCCTGATGATTTTTCGATTAAGGAAATCAATATGGATATAAGGGCAGATGCACACGAAACAGGTCTTCAAAGAAATATCGACCTTTTAACAGATATCTGTGGTTTTGGTTCAGGTAAGTACAACTACACCTCAGGAAACTTAAAGACAGCAACACAGATTGTATCAGAACAGTCAGATATGTTCCGTAACCTTAAAAAGCACGAGCTTGTAATTGAAAGGACTCTTCGTGAACTGATAAGAGCCGTACTTTTCTTATCGGGCGAAAATCCTGATGAGGAAATTACAATAAACTTTGACGACTCAATCATTGAAGACAGCGAAACACTATCTAACCGTGCACTTTTAGAAAAGCAGAGTAACATTATTGATGCGGCAGAGTATTTAAGCCGTGTTTACAAGCTTTCAAGGAGTGCTGCAGAAAAAAAGGTTTCAAAAATGGATTTGACAGCTTCTGATAAAGTACAACAA
>JAZSJX010000089.1:0-2312 GCA_045534535.1 Congzhengia sp. | reverse complement strand
GGGCGAGCCAAAGCCTGAGCTTTCATTGGCACCTGTTGCTAAGAGCTTATCAGAAAAATTAGGCAAAGAGGTTATTTTTGCAGCTGATGACAATGTTGTTGGCGAAAATGCAAAAAAAGCAGTTGCCGAAATGAACGAAGGGGATGTCGTTCTTCTTGAAAACACACGCTACAGAGCAGAAGAAACAAAAAATGTTGACACATTCTCAGAAGAATTGGCATCACTTGCTGATATCTTTGTTGGAGATGCTTTTGGTACAGCTCACCGTGCACACTGCTCAAATGTAGGTGTAACAAAATATGTTGAAAAATCAGTAGCTGGCTACTTAATCCAGAAAGAAATTGAATTTTTAGGAAACGCAGTAAATAACCCTGTTAGACCATTAGTTGCAATCTTAGGCGGTTCTAAGGTTTCATCTAAAATTTCAGTTATTGAAAACTTATTAAAGAAGGTTGACAAGCTCATCATCGGCGGCGGTATGGCTTACACATTCTTTGCAGCACAGGGCAAAACAACGGGCACATCACTTTTAGAGCCTGATTACATTGACTATGCTAAGAAAATGTTAGAAGCTGCAGGGGATAAGATTTTACTTCCTGTTGACACAGTTGTTACAAAGGAATTTAACAATGATTCTGAGTCTATGGTTGTAGAAGGCGATATTCCAGAGGGTTATATGGGATTAGATATTGGTCCTAAATCAATAGAACTTTTTAAAGATGCATTATCTGACGCAAAAACTGTTGTTTGGAACGGACCTATGGGCGTGTTTGAAATGCCTAACTTTGCAAAGGGTACAAACGCAATTGCATTAAAACTTGCAGATTTAGATGCTACAACAGTAATTGGCGGCGGCGATAGCGTTGCGGCTGTTAACCAGGCAGGCTTGGGCGATAAAATGAGCCATATTTCAACAGGTGGCGGCGCATCATTAGAATATTTAGAGGGTAAAGAATTACCAGGTATCGTAAGCTTAACAGACAAATAATTAAACTACATTGGAGGACATAAAAATGGCAAGAAAGAAAATTATTGCAGGCAACTGGAAGATGAATAAAACACCATCACAGGCAGCCGAACTTATTAAAGAGCTTATTCCTTTAACCGAGATTTCAGATGCAGATGTTGTTATCTGTACACCTGCAGTTGATTTAGCAATTGCAACTGAGCTGACAAACGGCACACACATTAAGGTTGGTGCTGAAAATATGCATTGGGAAGAAAGCGGTGCATACACAGGCGAAATTTCAGCTGATATGCTTTTAGATTTAGGCGTAGAATATGTTATCATCGGCCACTCTGAAAGACGCGAATATTTTGCAGAAACAGACGAAACAGTAAACAAAAAGGTGAAAAAAGCTTTAGAAAAGGGCTTAACACCTATACTTTGCTGTGGCGAAACATTAGAGCAGCGTGAAATGGGTATTGTGAAAGAATTCGTTCGTATGCAGATTAAAGCAGACTTTATGGGAATTAGTGCAGACGACGCTAAAAAAGTAGTTATTGCATACGAGCCAATCTGGGCTATTGGTACAGGCAAAACTGCTACAGCTGACCAGGCTGACGAGGCTTGCGGAATTATCCGTGAGGTTATTGCAGAAATCTATGATGCACCTACTGCTGAGGTTATCAGAATTCAGTACGGCGGCAGCATGAACGCAGGTAACGCTGTTGAGCTTTTATCTAAGCCTAATATTGATGGCGGTCTAATCGGCGGTGCATCACTTAAAGCACCTGATTTTTCAAAAATCACAAACTGGAACAAATAATTAAAAGGGCTGCTAAAAGCAGCCTTTTTTAAAGAAAAAAGGAAGATAAAACGAAATGAAAAAACCCTTATTACTTTGTATAATGGACGGCTTTGGTATAAACGAAGCCGAAAACGGAAATGCAATAAAAATTGCAAAAACACCAAACCTTGATAAAATTTTTGCAACATACCCAACAACCTTGCTTTCTGCAAGCGGTATGTCAGTGGGTCTTCCTGACGGTCAGATGGGAAACTCTGAGGTTGGACACACAAACATTGGTGCAGGAAGAATTGTTTATCAGGAATTAACCCGTATAACAAAATCAATTGCTGACGGCGACTTTTTTGAAAATGAAGCGTTTTTAGAAGCTATAAAAAACTGCAAAAAGAACGACAGTGCTTTTCATATTATGGGATTGATGTCAGACGGTGGTGTTCACAGTCATAACTCCCACATCTACGCTTTAGCAGAGCTTGCTAAAAAAGCAGGTCTTACTAAAATCTTTGTCCATTGCTTCTTAGACGGAAGAGATGTTCCACCATCATCAGGAAAAGATTTTGT
>JAZSJX010000068.1:0-2318 GCA_045534535.1 Congzhengia sp. | reverse complement strand
TCGCAATCGTAAAAAATCTTGGCATACAGATTTGCTTTTAACTATTTTTGTCAGGATCAGAGGAGTCTTTAACGAATGGGAAAAAATTTATTAACAAAAAACCAACTGATAACACAACTTGAGAAATTTCAACAAATCAAGGGTAAAATCGTTACAGTACATACCTCGCTGAAGTCTGTGGGGGAAATAGAAGGCGGCGGTGAAACTCTTTTGTCTGTGTTGATTGATTTTTTTACACAAGATGGAGGCCTTTTGTGTGTGCCAACACATACATGGGACAGTGATGTGTATGACCGAAGAACGACATATAGCTGCCTTGGCGTCTTACCGAAGCTTGCGGCAGCGCATCCCGATGCTACAAGAACCATGCATCCCACACATTCCATGGCAGTATTTGGAGATGGTGAAAAGGTGGAGCATTTTATAAATTTTGAGGCAATTACTGACACACCTGCAAATCCAAGAGGGTGTTATGGCCAACTTTGTGCTGCGGATGGGTATGTTCTTTTAATTGGTGTGGGACACGATAAAAACACATATCTTCACTATGTTGAGGAGTCCCTTGGAACCCCTCATCGTTTGACTGATTATATGGTAGAAAAAAAGATTATTCACAAAGACGGAACGGAAGAAAAACGATTTTTATACTGGTTTGATGATAAAATTCCTGATGTTTCGGTATATTTCCCGAAGTTTGAAGAGCCTTTTCGATATTATGGCTGTATTGAGGATGGGTATATAGGGGATGCCAAAGTGCAGGTGTGCAGTGCAAGAAAAATGTATTCTGTGATTGAAAGAATATATAAAAACAACTCTTTTGGTGAACTGCTTGATAATGATATGCCGATAGACAAAAAGCTCTATCTGTAAAATCAAGATTGCAAGTTTAAATCTGTTTAGCATCTAAACCTTATGTGTCGAAATATAAAAAAATCCCCACGAAAGTGGGGATTTTCTTTATGTATTTTCGTTGTTATAAATTTTAGTGAGAGCTTCCCAGGTTTCTTTGTTAAACCCCGTTTGAGGAAGATTAAACTGCTTTTGAAAATCCAAAACAGCTCTTTGAGTTTGGGCATCATATACGCCTGTTAGTGCAGGCGGAGTTATGTTTGTGTATTTTTGCGACAAAGCGTCTAGCATTGTTTGAGCAATTAAAAGAGTATCCTTTTCGTTTTGTGGATTGTCAAACACAACGCCGTGAGGTGCGGACGCCTCAGGCTTTTTTAGGTTTTTTACCTTTTGATTATATGAGTCCTTTATAGAAGAAAAGGTTTCACTGTTTACATTTCCGGTTTCAGGAAGATTATTTTCGCGCTGATATGTTTTCACTCTCTCTGTTGTCTGTGTTCCGTAGATGCCGTCAGGAATTCCCGGCAAATCCTTTTCGGCATTTATAGTTCTTAGCATTTGCTGAACAGAGTACACAGGACGCCCCATTAAATTGTCGGTATTTGGCTCAATACCCCGAACACGGTCAGTCTGTCCTTCGGAAAGCTCATAGCCCGGGTACTGACCAAAAGCAGGCATTGCACCTACTCTTATTTCTGCAAATGTACGGGTTATACTGTCCCATGTGGCACGGTCAACGCTTCCTGTTTCAGGAAGATCAAATTCACGCTGAAAGGCTAAAACTGCGCTCCTTGTATTAGAGCCGAAATTTCCTGTGGGACTAATCGGCGTAATCTCAGGATAAACCAGGGAAATCTCATTTAAGTATTCCTGAAGTGCCTGCACGCTCTCGCCCCTTGCGCCTATAGAAAGCGTAGTGCCTGGAAAGTCTAAAATTTTTGTGGGTGCTTCATTTTGTCCGTTGTCAGTTGCAATATAAACACCCTTTACTGCATTGTACATAGCCTCCCAGGTTTTATCGTCTGCAACACCCGTTTGCGGAAGACCAAAAAGCCGTTGGAATGCCAGAACACCTAGAAGAGTTTGTTGCTCGAACGAGCCTGAGCTTGGAACTTCAGGGATTTCATTGTAGTATTCAGACAAAATGTTTAACATAAGCTGCATAATAGAAACCTTTTCTCCTGTATCGCCCTCGGATATTGCATCAGGGTATTCTAAGGAGAGTCCGAAAAGTGTGTTGCCGACACTTCTTAGCTCATTTAGTCTGTTTATGCCGACAAATAAATTAACGAGTCTGTACCAGGTGGCACGACCGACAACGCCATCAGGAGTAAGGTTAAAAATACGCTGAAAGGTCATTACGGCTTCCTCGGTGCTTTCGCCAAACACACCATCGGGAGTTACCTTAGGAATTAGCGGATAGTTATTTGAAATTCCGTTTAAGGTGTTTTGAATTCTTCTAACAACAC
>JAZSJX010000057.1:0-2936 GCA_045534535.1 Congzhengia sp. | reverse complement strand
GTCTTTTTAGCTGAAGGCGATGAAGATGAGATAAGAAAAATCGCAGAGAACGAAAAATACATTGCCGATTGGGTACTAAGAAATAACCATCAGGCAGGAGCGACAACAGATAACTTTCCGGAGGCAAAGTTCTTATACTATGCAATCCGAATAAATGAGAACATTTACGGAATTATCGGTATTCATATAAACGAAAACCCCATTGATTCCTTTGAAAGCAGTATTTTGCTTTCTATCTTGGGCGAGTGCGCAATCTCTCTTGAAAATAAAAAGATTGCCCGTGAAAAAGAAGAAACAGAAATACTTGCTAAAAACGAGAAAATAAGAGCAAACCTTTTAAGAGCAATATCCCATGATTTAAGAACACCCCTTACCTCCATATCAGGTAACGCGGATAATCTTCTCTCTAACGGAGAAAGCTTTGATGAAGATACAAAGCAGCAAATATATAAGGATATATATAACGATTCCGTATGGCTTACAAATCTTGTTGAAAACTTGTTATCAGTTACAAGACTTGAAGACGGCAATATGAAGCTTAATAAGTCTGCAGAGCTTATGGATGAAATAATTGCGGAAGCATTAAATCACATAAACAAAAGCGGTATAGAACATAAAATAGAAATATACGAAAATGATGATATTGTCCTTGTGGATGTTGATGCAAGGCTTATCGTACAGGTAATTATAAACATTGTTGATAATGCAATTAAATATACACCGAAAGGCTCAAAAATCACTATCAGCACACAAAAACATAATAAAATGCTTTCTGTAAGCATTGCAGATAACGGAAACGGAATTGCAGATGATATAAAAGATAAGGTGTTTGAGATGTTCTATACGGGAGCAAATAAGATTGCTGACAGCAGAAGAAGTCTTGGCTTAGGCCTTGCGCTCTGTAAAACAATTATTTCTGCACACGGCGGGGAAATTACTGTATCGGATAACACTCCGCATGGAGCGGTGTTCACATTTACCCTGCCGATAAAGGAGGTAGATATAAATGAATAAAGCAATGACTGTTTTGGTTGTTGAGGATGATATGCCCATACGCAACCTAATCTCAACAACCTTAAAAACACATGACTATAAATTTTTAACAGCAAAGGACGGAAATGATGCTATTATGCAGGCATCTTCACATAATCCCGATGTTGTTCTGCTCGATTTGGGACTTCCCGATATAGACGGAATCGAAGTCATAAAGAAAATCCGTTCATGGTCTAATATGCCGATTATTGTTATCAGCGCAAGAAGCGAGGACTCAGATAAAATAGAGGCTCTTGACTGCGGTGCTGATGATTACTTGACAAAACCGTTTTCTGTTGAAGAACTCCTTGCAAGGCTCAGGGTAACACAAAGAAGATTAAACTATCAAAGCCAAGTGGCTGCATCTGAGTCAATGTTTACAAACGGAAAGCTTAAAATAGATTATGCAGCAGGATGCGCATATCTTGATGATGAAGAAATGCACCTCACCCCGACAGAGTATAAGCTGCTGTGCGTGTTGTCGCAAAATGTCGGAAAGGTGCTTACACATAAATTTATTGCAGAAAAGATTTGGGGTAGTAGCTGGGAAACCGATATAGGTTCTCTTCGTGTGTTTATGACAACACTCAGAAAAAAGATTGAAAAACTTCCCGATTCTCCGCAGTATATCCAGACACATATAGGTGTAGGGTACAGAATGATGAAAGTTGAATAAGGTGGTTATATGATAAAAAAGAATAAATTAAAAATTATTATTTCATCTGTGATTACATTGCTGCCGATGATTTTCGGATTTTTAGTATGGGACAGACTTCCCGAAAATGTAGCGACAAGCTTTGGATGGAATGGTGAGATTACAGGTTACAGCAGTAAAATGTTTGCAGTTGTTGGACTTCCTGCTATACTGACCTTTGTGAACTTAATATGTATTATTGCAACAAGTGCCGATCCAAGAAGAAAGAATATAAATAACAAGGTGTTTTCAATTGTTTTAAGCATAGTTCCTGTTTGTTCATTGCTTTGCGGGATTTGTATCTATGCTAATGCATTGGGATATAAAATAAGTGTCGAGAGCATAATGCCTGTCTTTATGGGAGTTTTATTTTTAGTTCTCGGTTTCATTCTCCCAAAATGCAAACAAAATTACACAATCGGAATCAAGCTCCCATGGACATTACACGATGAAAAAAATTGGGATAAGACACACAAGCTCGCAGGAAAACTTTGGATTTACGGCGGTATAATAATGGTTGTGTCAGGACTGTTTAATTTAACATTTCTGTTTATGGCAATAATCTTTGCACTTGTTATTATTCCGACTGTGTATTCATATTTGATATATAAAAATAAAAAGTAGATCAAATTGTTAAGTAGCCTATATTAAAATATTATACGCCTTAACAAAGATAAACTTTTTGGTGAATTCCTTCGTTGACTTCCGCCTCTTCTTGTGACTATCTAAGATTTGTCAATAATTATTTTAAAATTAATTTTAAAAATAAAAATGGACATTGCAAACAGAGCTATCTCATCAACAGATGCCTCTTTGGGCATATCACAATGAGGCCATTTACGAGGAAGTATCAGCCTGACAAATAACAGGCACGAAAAAAGCTTACAGTCAAATCCTGTAAGCTTTTTGTCGGTGGTGCGGATGAAGGGACTTGAACCCCCACGATAAAATCACTAGATCCTAAGTCTAGCGCGTCTGCCAATTCCGCCACATCCGCATATTAAGTTTTTACCTCTTAATTTTTACACGGTGGAGGTACACCGAGGAGGAGCATATCGCTTAATCCTCATATATGAAAACGGCAAAAACCGTAATCAACAATAAAATCACATACAGGACAGAACCTAAATCTGGCGCGTCTGCCAATTCCGCCACGCCCACAAGCCTTGTTTATTGTACCATGAATTGAAAAAAAAGTCAAGAGAAAGAA
>JAZSJX010000061.1:0-2058 GCA_045534535.1 Congzhengia sp. | reverse complement strand
TCTTTCGGCAAAAGCATCCATAGTAAGATTTTTTTCGTGCCTGTATTGTTTAATAATGTCGCCTAGTGTCATAAAACACACCTCCTGTTTAATATATTGTACACAATTTTTTGTCGAATGTCAAGGGTTTTTTGTAGAAATTTAGCATATTAAACAAATTTAGTTTAATATGCTTGACAAAATAGGTTTAATATGTTAAACTAATATTGCAACCGGTTGATAAAGACATCTATGGAGGTATATTATGACAAAAGAAAACAATGTAAAAACAGATTGCTTTGCCTTTAGAAAAGGCGAGTGCAGAGTTTTGTATGAATTAGTTTGTGAGAAGAAAAAATGTAGCTTTTACAAAACCTGTGAGCAGTTTATGAAGGACAAGAAAAAATATTCACTAAAAAGGAGCAGTAGCATTTGACATTAGACGAAAAGAAAAAAAGACTTGAAAATTACAGAAATGAACTAAAGGAGCTTAAAAGATTTGAAGGACAGTACACTCATTTGGTTAACCTTGAAAATTTAATAGGAAATAGTGATACATATTTTGCAAAAAACGCAAAAAATGATATAAACGAAGAAAAAATAAGACTATGCAAGGCGGTCAGCCGTCTCATAAAGGACAAGCGTGATATAGAGCGGAAAATTGACGAGCTTGAAAACGGCTCGTATGCACTGCTTTTAAAATATAGATATTTAGACGGCTACAGCTGGGAGGAGATTACAGAACTACTAAATTATTCGTGGAGAAGTGTACATTACATGCATAACAAGGCACTGACAAGCATTGCGATTTAGTAGCTTTAGAAAATTGTGCAGAGCACACAAAATAAAAGTTTTATTTGAGTAATTGAGGAAGAGAATCCGCCAAAAGCGGATTCTCTTTTAAATAATATTTTGTGTTATGAACAAACTTTGCCTCTCGTAGTACTTTTGTACAACTTCGGGCTCAGTTTGTCCATTCTGCATCAATTTTTGTCAAGCTACAGCTTTAGAAAATTGTGCAGAGCACAATTTTCTAAAGTGTTAAAGACAAAGCATGGGCAATTCCGGGGATGCTTTCGCCTTGCTGAAGCGCAGTGGTGCTCATTAGTGCTCCTGTTGGTGCAAACAGTACTTTTTTTAACTCGCCGTTATACATTTTAGGCAGAATGTATGAACAAAGCACTAAAGCTGAGCATCCGCACCCGCTGCCGCCTGAGTGGACATCCTGTGATTCGTCAAAAATTATGACACCACAGTCATCGTATATTTTACTTATATCGTAGCCGTTTTCTGTCATCTGGTCAATTACGATAGCTTTTCCGACCTTTCCCAAATCGCCTGTGAAAATCGCATCATAGTCATCAGGGGTTCTGCCGGTGTCAGCAAAGTGGGCACATAGGCAGTCCACCGCGGCGGGTGCCATAGCCGCACCCATATTGTTGGCATCTGTAATTCCGCGGTCAACAATTTTACCCGTTGTGGCGCACTCAATTTTTACTTTTCCGTTTTCCTTATCCAAAATAACACAACCCGCACCTGTAACGGTCCACTGTGAGCTCGGCGGTCTTTGTCCGCCGTATTCTAACGGAAAGCGGAACTGACGCTCTGATGCACAAAAATGGCTTGAGGTTACGGCAATACACTTGTCGGCAAAGCCACCATCTATTGCCATTGCGGCGGTTTTCATAGAAAGACCCATTGTAGAGCAGGCGCCGTATAGACCGATAAAAGGAATCTGAAAAACACGAATTCCGTAGTTTGTGCTTGCACATTGATTTAAAAGGTCGCCTGCGAAAATGTAGTCAATATCAGCAGGGTTTAGTTTGGCTTTTTTCAGGGCAGAAAGGATTGTTTGCTGCAGAAATTTGCTTTCTGCCTTTTCCCAGCTTTTTTCGCCCCACATATTGTCAGATATCGTTTCATCAAACATGGATGAAAGTGGACCTTCGCTTTCCTTGATGCCTGCAATTGAATTTTGTGTCATGATATGTGGAGGATTTTCAAAAAATATAGTTTGATTTCCTTCTTTTTTAGTTTTCAAAAAAAACACCTCAAAATTATTTTGGGTGTTTTAAAAAA
>JAZSJX010000035.1:0-22078 GCA_045534535.1 Congzhengia sp. | reverse complement strand
CTTAGACGAAAATGATGAAATTATAAAGCACGAAGAAAGTCTTTTAGTTGCCGCAGCGTCCTGCTCTATATACGACGCAGGCCCAAAGGTAAGAGAATTTGGCGGTGTAATTATTCCTGCCCATGTTGACAAAAGCTCGTTTAGTATAATCTCAAATTTAGGAACAGTGCCCGATGATTTAGGCTTTACCTATGTGGAAATTTCTAAAAATGTAACGAAAGAAGAGGCGCTTTTAACATATCCCTACCTTGAAAAGTACGGAATAATAACAAGCTCTGACTCTCACTATTTAGACACCTTCTACGAAAAGCAAAATCCGATAGAATTGCCCGAGCCTACATCAGATGCGTTAGTTAAAAAACTTTTAAACCTATAATGCGACAAAAAAACCCGTAGTAACACGGGTTTTTTCTGTTTTTATGTCGCTTATTTTTGGTTTAAATCAAAAAATGTCTAAAATTTTTATATGTTCGCTTCCATATTTTTACATTTTTCTCGCAATAATTGGTATATAATGGAAATAACTTGAATACGGAGGCTTACATAAGATGAAAAACACACTTGAAACCTACACTAAAACAGGAGAGCTTTTTAAAAAGACAGATTTAAAGGATGCTTTTAAAAAGCTTGACAAAACAGAAATGGCAGAAAACATTTTTCTGTTGCTCCTTTGCAGAATTTGTTTTATGGGATACCTCATATCCCCGTTCGGCCCTGCATTTTTTACGGCATTATTTATAAAACGCCGAAAAGTATCGTACCTTTTGGTGTCCGCTATCAGCATTTTGTCCCTGGGAAACGGTGCTTTTACATTTAAGTATGGCGGTATAATCATAATCATTTCGGCACTTACGACCATCTTTTCAAAGGAAATTCGCGAAAAAAGATTTATTCCCCCCCTTATCTGCACAGGGTCTGTGCTTTTAAACGGCTTGGTTTATGCCGTTGCGGAAGGCTTCTTTGCATATGACATTTTACTTCTTTTACTCGAAACCGCTTCTTCATATCTTGCTTTTATAGCCTTTAATAAAGCGACAGATTTAATAAAAACCATAGAAAAACGAAAGGTTTTTGAGCCTTTTGAAACTGTGAGTTTTGTAGTTTTGTGCGGAGCCTCTGTCTTAAGCGTTGCACTTATGGAAAATCTTTTACCTCTTGCACACATTTTAGCAATTTTAGTGATTTTAGCAATAAGTATTTCCTGTGGTTTTTCAATTTCATGCCCGACGGGTGCTGTTTTTGGCTTGTGCCTTGGAATTGCAAGCGTATATCAGGCACAAACTGTTTGCGTTTACTGTCTTTCATCACTCGCATCAGGCTTTGCAAAACGCTATGGCAAAATCGGCACAGCGGCTTCCTTTGCCGTTTCGTCGTTTGTCATAACTCTTTTAATCTGTCCTGAGTCAAACGGAATAATTACTGTTTCGTATGTGGCATTGGCATCTTTCATTTTAATTTTTATTCCCGATAAAATTTTAAACAGATTTGGTATTTCAGAGATAAAAAGAAGAAAACATGTTCTCGCTGAAAACAGGCTTCGTGAGGCAGTAGACGAGAAAATGGCAGAAACAATACGCTCTATCGACTCAGTAAACTTAGTGTTTCGTGATGTGTTAGAGTCGCTTTTAGAAAAAAACGGGGTTTCACATGGCATAATTTTCGATAAGTGTACAGATTCTGTGTGCAAAAGCTGTACTCTTTGTAAGTTTTGCTGGGGCAAAAACAGAGAAGACACCATAGCCTCAATGGAGGAGGTCTATAAAATAATGGAGCGCAGAGGCTCTGTTTCAAAAGCTGATATTCCTCAGGAATTTTCCTCAAAATGCATAAGATTTGACGCATTTTTGTCCGAGCTTAACAAAAGCTTTGAGTCTTATAAGGTAACAAAAATGTGGGCAGGCCGTGTAATTGAAAGCAAGCGTTTGGTTGCAGAACAATTTAACAACATTTCAATGATTTTAAAAAATATGAAGGAAAATCTTTGGGAAGAGATGTCGTTTGAGCCTGAGCTGGAGGATAAAATTTTGGCAGCTTTAGACAGGCGGGGAGTTTCGGCAGGAAAAATCTCTGTAAGCTCGTCTGACGGTTTTTCAGTTACCATGGACAAGGTGAGCTGCGGCGAAAATTTAGTTTGCTCTACCACTGTAGCCTCAGCTCTTTCCGAGGTTTTAGAGGTTCCTATGCTTCGCGAAAAAAGAGAGTGCCAAGACGACATTTGTCATCTTAAATTTTCTCAACAAACACGCTTTGCTACTGATATTGCCATTTCGCAAATGCCTATGAATAACTCAAAAGGCTCAGGCGACTCGGCACTTTCATTTCATATAGGAAACGGAAAAGTTGCAATAATTCTGTCTGACGGAATGGGAAGCGGAGATTCGGCACATTTCCAGAGCAGTATCGCAATACACCTTGCTAAAAATTTGCTTTGCGCAGGCTTTGACAAGGAAACCTGTGTAAGACTTATTAACAACATTTTAATGATAAACGCCGACCGCGACACCTTTGCAACCATTGATTTGTGCATTGTGAATTTATACACAGGCTCGATGGAATTTGTAAAAACGGGCGCTGCAAACTCTTATATTAAAACAAATTCTGAGAACGAAACAATATATGCGTCTTCACTTCCTGCAGGTCTTATAGAGTATTTAGAGCCAAACTATGATTTAAGATACATAAAAGCAGGAGATTATCTTATAATGGCATCTGACGGTGTTACGGACATTTTAGATACGCCAGAATGCAACGAAATTCTAAAAATTGCAGACGGCTTTTCAGGTACTGCGCAGGAGTTGGCAGACAACATATTAAATACCGCAGTATCTAAGTCAGGAGGCTTTGCAACAGACGATATGACAGTTGCAGTTTGTGCTGTTTTAGAAAATATGTAAAAAAACAATAACATTTTTTCGCCTCTTTCATATAATGTACTAAAGACAACGATTTGCTTGGAGGTAACAGAATGAGGCTTAAATATCGAATATGGGCACTTATTTCTATGGCATTTTGCATCGGTATTTTTGCAGGACTTCTCCTTCCGCCGATTTGCCTGGTTGTTATCGAGGGCGTGTTGCTCCTGTTTATTGCAATTTGCAAAATTTGTGGTTAGTTCTCTCCTTATAAACATAAATAATTTAAGAAAGGGGCGCTTTCTTTGAAAGTTGTTGTTGTTCGTTTTCCAAAATTTATCACGGGGATTTTAAAGAGTATTCTTAAGATAAAGGACTAACAGTACATAAAAGAGAGCAGAAACAAGATTGTTTCTGCTCTCTTTGTTATTTTACATATCTTAACGGATTTTGTGCCTTTCCGTCCTGCCTTACTTCAAAGTGCAGGTGCGGTCCTGTGCTTCTTCCTGTGTTTCCAACCTTGCCGATTAAATCGCCCTTTGCGACAACATCTCCTTTTGACACTAAAATCTCAGAGCAATGGGCATAATTTGTGATGTATCCGTTTCCGTGGTCTATAGATATGAACTTTCCATAGCCGTTATTTTTATACTCGGCCTCTAAAACCGTTCCGTTATCGGACGCGTAAATCGGTGTGCCCACCTTTGCGGCAACATCAATTCCCGCGTGGGTTCTGCCCCATCTTACGCCAAATTTCGAGGTGAGCGTTCCGCTCGCAGGCATTGCAAACTCTCCTGTTCCCACAGATTGCGGAGGCTCTTTTGTGCCGATTTTCTCAACTTGTGTAACAGGCTCTTTTAGTACCTTTTCTTCAATAATATTTTCCTCTGTCAAAATGCCGTCAATTTTTGTTATATATGATTCTAAAATTTTTAAACCGTTTTCGCCTGTTTTTGAAACCTTCGTTCTTCCTCTGTAGAGACTATCGTCTTCTTCTTCGGTCGTTTCAAACGGAATTTCAAATTCGCCCTTAATATGTTCTACTGTTTTTACTGATAAAATCGGCTCGCCTGTGTAAATGGTAAGTATTGTGCCTGCCTGTATGTCATCTTCACTAAGCCCGTTCGTTTCCAAAATGCTCTCAGGCGTTGTATTGTGTGCTTTTGCAATTTCTGATAGTGTGTCGCTTCCTAATACCTCGTAAGACACGCTTTTTCCTGCCAGAAGATACTCATACACATCATTTTTTTCCTTTACAGAATCCTTTGGGGCGTATGAGCTTTCCGCCTTTACATCCTTTACAAATTCGGCTGTAATATTTTCGTTGCCTTCTGTATAGCTTAAAAGATATGTGTCTAAAACAGAGTTTGCGTCATCTATGCTCATTAGCGCCGCAACAAACCCACCGTCAGCCGTAATGGTTGCGACCTCTACCATATCGTCAGAGGTTGCTTTCAGGTTTTTAGCAAGCTCATTCTTTTCAGTTAAACTGGCTCTCGTTACAATTTCAAAGGTAAAGCTTTCTTCTCCGCCTGTAGTAAACTCAACATCAGAAATTTCGCTGACCTCTTTTTTTACCTCGTCTAAAACCTCGTAGTATTCGCTCTTTGTTGCAACCGTTCCTAAAACCTTATCGTCAACCTCAACTCTGTAGCCAAGCGAGAAAACTGAGCCAAAGGCTGAAAATAATACCATAGCCGATGCAAAACCTACGAACGCCCTTGCAAAAAATTTAACCTGTTTTCTTTTTGTAAATACATTTGTTTCTTCTATTATATTTGTATTTATTTTTTCATTTGAATTATAATACTTTTTAGGCACGAATGAAACTTTTGTAACGCGTGCTTTATTAGTATTTTTAATCATTGAATCACCCTTGTTTTGTTTTTTAGTAACATTATATGTAATAATGACAAACTTATTACAAATTTGTTAAGTAATATATTACAATATGTTACGAATAAAATCAAGGTTTTTTTTGTAAATTTATTGTAAACAACCAAATAAACACAAATTCGACAAGCGCTTTATTGTGCAAAACTACCTATATTTTGAGCATAATCGCATAGCTTTTCTTAGGAACTTTAATGTTTCCGTTCTCAAAAATCACATTTTTATCACCATAAATTGTTACAAATTTTGCGTCTTTTTTAATATTTTCATCAAAATCCCCCGCATTTACTACAAAAAGCAGTTTGCCCCTTTCAAACATAAAGGTGGAGTTCTTTGTGCAAAGGCAGGTAAGAGGCGCAGAAAAATCCACTTTGTGCTCTGTTCTTAATTTTCCTATGCTTTTGTAGTAATCAAAAAGCTCGATGTCCTCGCGTCCGAAAGGATAGCACATTCTCGAGTACGGGTCGCGAAAACCACAAAGTCCAACCTCATCGCCATAGTAAATGCTTGGAATTCCAGGGAGTGAAAACTGCAAAAAAACTGCCATTTTAAGCTTTTCCTTACCTCTTTTATATTCTTCTTCTGTGAGTTTATAGCCTGATGCGTCTTTGTGCGGTATATCCTTTATAACGCCAAAGGTGTTTATAATTCTTTCTGTATCGTGAGTGGACAAGATGTTCATTAAACAGTTTAATGACGGCTCAGGATAGTTTTCTAAAATATCAAGCACCCTTTCTTTAAATTCATCGGCATTTGCTCCCTTTATATAATCAATAATTGCATTTCGCCAGGGATAGTTCATAACGCTGTCTAGCTGTTTGCCTAAAAGATACCGTCGTCTTTTCCCGTAGGAAAACTTGTTTGTTGCATCCTCCCACACCTCGCCTAAAATTAAAGCTTTAGGGTTTTCTTCTTTTACTCTTTTATAAAGAGCGCCTAAAAAGGCGTCCGGAAGTTCGTCTGCCACATCGAGCCTGAAGCCTGATGCACCATATCTTTGCCAAAGTGATAATATGCCGTCTTTTCCTGTTATAAATTCTAAATATGACGGATTTTCTTCATTTACATTGGGAAGATTTTCAAACCCCCACCAGCACTCATAGCCTGTTTTACTGTCATTAAACGAGTACCAATCGTAATAGGGGGAAGCTTTTCCCTGATACGCACCAACTGAATCGTAATGCCCGAATTTATTAAAATATACGCTGTCTGCACCTGTGTGGCTGAAAACTCCGTCTAAAATAACCTTTATATTTTTCTCTTGGCAAGCCTCGCAAAGCCTTTTAAAGTCCTCATTTGTTCCTAAATACGGGTCAACCTTTGTGTAATCTCCCGTGCTGTACCTGTGATTTTGCGCGCTTTCAAAAATGGGATTTAAATAAATTACGCTAACGCCAAGCGTTTTTAAATAGCCGATTTTTTCTATAATGCCGTCAAGATTTCCGCAAAAAAAGTCATTTCCTTTATAATCGGGGTTGTCGTAAATAAAATCAGGAACATCATACCAGGATTTATGAATTTTTCTCTCATTTTTAGCATTCCCTTGCATATAATTATCACTGTGGCAAAATCGGTCAGGAAAAATCTGGTACATAATTCCCCCATATGCCCATTCGGGTGTTTTAAAGTCTTTATCATAAACTGTTAACTGCCACTCGGAGCATAAGTTATCCTTTCCGAAAATATATGTGCCGTTTTCCGACGAAAGCTCAAAACGATAAAAATATAATCCGCAGTCTGAAAAGGACGCCTTACAGGAGTATCTTATATAGTTTTCGATTTCGTCTGTTTTTTGCATTTTAATTTTCGTAAAAGTACCGCTTTCGTCCTGACGATACGAAAAAAACACCTCGTTTGGCGTATTTTCTTTAGATATATCAACGCAAAATCTGCACTCGGTTTCAGTTTTTAATGCGCCAAACGGATTTTTATATGCTTTTTCTTTAGAATTGTAAATTATTCTTTCCAGAACAACACATCCTTTTTACTTAAAAATCATAAAATATTTTATAAGTATTATATGTTTTAAATAAATTTTATATTAAAGCAAATAATAGCTTTAACGAACAAAAACTCTGCGGAGGATAAAAAATGGTAAATACAGACAACAGCTTAGCAGAATACCTGTTTCACGAGGGTACAAATTTTAAGTCTTACGAATATTTAGGAGCACACTTTACAGACGAAAACACCTGTGTTTTCAGGGTTTGGGCACCTAATGCCAAAAGCGTATATGTTACCGGCGATTTTTGCGACTGGAACACCTTTTCTCATATGGCACACAGAATAACTGACGGCGGAATTTTTGAGTGTGTTATATCGGGCGTTTTAGAATTTGATGCTTATAAGTATGTTATTGTTACAAAAAACGATGAAATACTTTTTAAGGCTGACCCTTATGCGTATCACAGCGAAACCCGCCCAGGTACGGCATCAAAGGTTTATGATATTTCGCATTTTTCGTGGAATGATGAAAAATGGCTTTTAAAAAGAAATTCTGATATTTATAACTCCCCCATAAACATCTATGAACTTCACTTAGGCTCGTGGAAAAAAGATGCTGACGGAAATACTTTAAACTACGACAAAATTGCGGACGAGATTATTCCCTATGTTAAGGAAATGGGATTTACTCATATTGAGCTTATGCCGATATTAGAATACCCTTACGATAAATCCTGGGGGTATCAGGTTACAGGCTATTTTGCCCCAACCTCACGCTATGGCACGCCAAAGGATTTTATGAGCTTTGTTGACAAGTGCCACAGTGCCGGAATCGGCGTTTTGTTAGACTGGGTGCCCGCTCATTTTCCGAAGGATGCCCACGGGCTTTCTCTGTTTGACGGAACGGCCTGTTATGAATATGAAGACCCTAAAAAAAGTGAGCATCCCGATTGGGGTACTAAAATTTTTGATTTCGGCAAAAACGAGGTTCGTTGCTTTTTAATTTCAAACGCTTGTTTTTGGTTTTCAAAATACCACATTGACGGTTTAAGAGTTGATGCCGTTGCGTCTATGCTTTACCTAGACTACGGTAAAAAGCACGGCGAGTGGACACCAAATAAGTTTGGCGGTAACGGAAATTTAGAGGCCAAAGAATTTTTACAGAAATTAAACGCCCGCGTTTTTGAAGAATTTAACGGTGTTTTAATGGTTGCTGAGGAATCTACTGCCTGGCCTTTAATTACTTATCCTGTCGATGTTGGCGGGTTGGGCTTTAATTTTAAGTGGAATATGGGCTGGATGAACGATTCTCTTTTATATATGGAGCAGGACCCGTTCTTCAGGAAGGGCGTTCACAACAAGCTTACCTTTTCTATGACCTACGCCTTTTCAGAAAACTTTATTCTTCCGCTTTCTCACGATGAGGTGGTTCACGGAAAACGCTCTCTTATTTCTAAAATGCCCGGAGAATATGACGCTAAATTTTCAAATTTAAGGGCTTATTTGGGGTATATGTATGCACATCCAGGAAAAAAGCTTTTGTTTATGGGCGCAGAGTTCGGGCAGTTTATCGAATGGAACGAAGAAGCAGAGCTTGACTGGAGTCTGCTTTCGTTTGAAAGCCACAAAAAGCAAAAAGAGTTTACAAAGGCTTTGTGCAATTTCTATTTAAAAACGCCTGCGCTATGGGAATTAGACACCACCTGGGAGGGCTTTGAATGGGCAGATGTTGACGACAACATAAACAATGTGCTCGCATTTTTCCGCCGTGATAAAAAAGGCAATCTCATTTTGGCGGTTTCTAACTTTTCTTCTGTTCTGCAAAAAGACTATAAAATCGGAGTGCCTCTTGCCGGCGTGTATTTAGAGGTTTTTTCAAGCGATGATGTGCGATTTGGCGGAAGCGGTTTTGAAAACGGCAAGGTAACTTCTAAAAAAGGCAAATTTCACGGGCGTGATAACTTTATCTCGCTTACACTCCCTCCGTTTTCGACAGTTTATTTTTACAAGCGAAAGCCTTCCTCTAAGAAAAAAAATAAGACGAAAACAACTAATCAACAGGAGGTCATTTAATGGCTATTAAAAAAGAAATGATTGCAATGCTTCTGGCAGGAGGCCAAGGAAGCAGACTTTATGTGCTTACAAACAACAGAGCAAAGCCCGCCGTACCTTTTGGCGGAAAGTACAGAATTATCGACTTTACTCTGTCTAACTGCTCAAATTCAGGGATTGACACAGTTGGTGTTTTAACACAGTATAAGCCAATGGAGTTAAACGCTTATATAGGAAACGGTCAGCCGTGGGACTTAGACAGAATGAATGGCGGAATTCATGTTCTGCCGCCTTATGTAACGGCAGACGAAAGTCAGTGGTATAAAGGTACTGCAAACGCAATTTATCAGAATATGGAGTTTATTGAGCAGTACTCGCCCACATATGTTTTGGTGCTCTCGGGCGACCATGTTTATAAAATGGATTACGCTAAGATGCTTTCGTTTCACAAGGAAAAAAATGCCGACGCTACAATTGCCGTAATGGAGGTGCCTATTGACGAGGCCTCCTCCTACGGAATTATGAACACAAATGACGATTTTTCAATTTATGAGTTTTGCGAAAAACCAAAAGAGCCTAAATCAAACAAAGCGTCTATGGGGGTTTATATTTTTACATGGGAAAAGCTTAAAAAATATCTTATAGAAGACGAAAATGACAAAAATTCGTCTAACGATTTCGGTAAAAATATAATCCCCAAAATGCTAAATTCCGGCGAAAAAATGTTTGCCTACCCCTTTGACGGCTACTGGAAGGATGTCGGCACAATAGACAATTTATGGGAAGCAAATATGGACCTTTTAAATCCAAAAATTTCGCTTAATTTAAGCGACCCTTTATGGAGAATTTACTGCAGACACTCTCTTACCACACCGCAGTATGTCGGAAAATACGCAGATTTAAAAAATTCTATGATTACCGATGGCTGCAGAGTTTTTGCAAAGGTAAACAACTCGATTTTGTTCTCTGATGTTTCGGCAGAGCAAAATGCCGAGATTTGCTATTCTGTTGTTATGAGGAATGCAAAAATCGGAAAAGGTGCCCGCGTCCTGTATGCTATAGTTGCAGACGACGCTGTAATAGAAGACGGAGCTATAGTCGGCGCACCCCCCGAAGACTACCCCGATCGCGACAAATGGGGAATAGCCGTAGTCGGTCAGGGTGCTCATATACACTCAGGCGAGGTGGTTTTGCCAAAACAGATGGTATCTAAAAACAGGTAAAACAAAAATTTTGGAAGATAAGGAGCTTTAAAATGAATGCATTTTGTATTTTATTTACGGATACTTATGATAACGAAAGAGTACGCTTAGGCGAGCTCTTAACTTTGCGAACTCCTGCCTCTGTTCCGTTTGGCGGAAGATATCGTCTGATTGATTTTATGCTGTCGTCATTGGTTGGCTCATCGGTCAGAAACATCGGAATTTTAACAAAGAACAAATATAAATCCCTAATGGACCATGTAGGCTGGGGAAAGGACTGGGACTTAAACAGAAAAAACGGCGGATTAAAAATACTTACCCCCTTTGCAACAGAGGCTACTTTAGTATATGACAGTCAGTTTGAGCTTTTAAAAAGTGTTCACGGCTATATTGATAACGCTTTGGAGGAATACTGCATTATTGCAGACACAAACTTTGTTATAAATTTAGACTTTAAAGCCCTTTTTGATGCCCATAACAACACAAACGCCGACATTACCGTGCTTGTTCGCGAAAGCGAAAACTGTGATATTGAGCTTTGTATGGAAGATAGCGGTAAAATACAGGACGCTTTAATTCATACATCGTCAAAAAATGAAAATAAGCTTACAGCACTAAATGTTATGATACTTAAAAAATCACTTTTAAGAAGGCTTATTGACTGGGGCGTAACCTACGGCTTTAAAAACTTTTACAACGAGGTTATTACAAAAAAATGCAAAGAGCTTAACATTTTCGGCTATAGGCACGATGGCTACTGCAAGAAAATCGACAGTCAGGAAGTATATTTGCAGGCAAATTTAGATATGCTAAGGGAAGATGTGAAAAACGAGCTTTTTTATAGCGGGCACCCGATTTTAACGAGAATTAAAGACACAGTTCCCACAAAATATGGCGACAACGCAAAAGTTTTAAACAGTCTTATAGCTGACGGCTGTATAATTGACGGAAGTGTTGAAAACAGTATAATCTTCAGAAATGTTAAAGTTGAAAAAAATGCCAGAATAAAAAATTCGGTTGTTATGCAAAACACAATTGTTGAGGAAAACTCTGACTTAAACTGCGTAATAGCTGACAAAAATGTAAGGATTACCGAAAATAAGACGATTATAGGATGCGACGCTTTGCCTGTCGTTATAAACAAAAACAAAATCGTATAAAAACAAAGGAGCGGTTAGTGTGAAAGTTTTATTTGTTGCCTCTGAAGCTTCCCCGTTTATAAAAACAGGCGGGCTTGGAGATGTAATAGGTGCTCTTCCTAAGGCACTCAAAAATTTTGGTACAGACGCACGGGTAATAATTCCTCTCTACAGCACGATTTCTCAAAGCTTAAAGGACAAGATGAGCTTTTTGGGAAGCTTTTATGTTAAGATTAGCTGGCGCGAAACTTACTGCGGCGTTTTTTGTGCAGAATATGACGGAATAAATTATTATTTTATTGATAATGAGCAGTATTTTAACAGGCCCAACACCTACGGAGAATATGACGACTCCGAGCGTTTTGCCTTTTTTTCAAAGGCGGTGTTAGATGTTTTAAATATGGTCGATTTCTTTCCCGACATTATTCATATAAACGACTGGCAAACCTCTCTTTTGCCCGTTTATTTAAATGCCTATTACAGAAGCGATGCACGCTACAACAACATCAAAACTGTACTTTCGATACATAATATCGAATTTCAGGGAAAATATAATCCTATAATTTTAGGAAGCATTTTCGGGCTTGATGTTTCTTATCGCTCAATTTTAATGTACAACGGCGATTTAAACCTTCTAAAAGGCGGTATAGAAGCCTCAGATGTGGTAATTACTGTCAGCAATTCCTACGCCGAAGAGATTTTAACGCCCGAATTTTCATTTGGTCTTCATAACATTTTAATCCCGAGAAAATACAAGCTTTACGGCATTGTAAACGGCATTGACACAGAAAAATTTAACCCCGAAACAGATAGCAGCATTTCAAGAAAATACTCATATGAAACAATCAGGTTTAAGTCCTTTAACAAGAAAAATCTTCAAAAAGAGATGGGGCTTTCAGAGAACAACGACATTCCCATAATCGGTATGGTAACAAGGCTTGCTTCTCAAAAAGGAATAGACCTTTTGTGCGAGGTGGCACACGAAATCTCAAACCTTGATATTCAACTTATTTGCCTCGGCACAGGCGAGAGCCGTTATGAGCAGTTTTTGTATTCGTGGGAGCACTCGTGCCGTGATAAAATAAGGGGCTACATCGGTTTTTCGGGCGTTATGGCACAAAAAATTTATGCAGGCGCAGATATGTTTTTAATGCCTTCTAAAACCGAACCGTGCGGTCTTTCGCAGATGATTGCAATGCGGTACGGCACAATTCCTGTTGTGCATAGTGTGGGTGGTCTTCGCGACACGGTTTTAGCGTTTAACCCCGAAACCAAAGAGGGCAACGGCATAACCTTTCAAAGCTATAACGCCTACGATATGTTAGACGCGATAAAGCGCGGAGTGTCCTTATATCACGATAAAGCTTCGTGGCGCGCCTTGCGGAAAAATGCGATGAACGGCGATTTTGGTTGGGAAAAATCTGCCGAAAAATATATAAATATTTACAAAGAACTTTTAAAATGAGGGGTTTAATGTGAAAAATCACATTAAACTGCCTCCGGCGGATTTTATTGTCCGTGCGATATATTCGCCCTGACGGTCGAAAACGCACATGGACATAATTTCCATTATACGCCTTGTCAGTCCACAGATAAGGGTGTAAATATTTTTCATTACTTTTTGTGGACAGAAAGGCTATGGAAATTATTATGAAAAATGAGTTGTCTTTAAAAATAAAAAACAGAATTGAAAATATTATGGAGGTAAGCTTCGGCAACACCATAAAATGTGGCTCAAAGCCTCAGATTTACGAGGCTTTGCTCGTTTCTGTAAACGAGGCACTCGCTGAAAAACGCTCAAAGTACAGAAAAAAAGTAAAAGAGCAGGAAGCAAAAGAGGTTTACTATATGTCAATGGAGTTTTTGGTGGGTACTTCACTTAAAAACAATCTGTGGAATTTAGGCATAGAGGACGATATAAAAGAATATTTTGCCGAAAATGGCTTGGCACTTCAGGATTTTTATGAACTAGAGCCTGATGCAGGACTTGGAAACGGCGGGTTGGGGCGTTTGGCATCTTGCTATATGGACTCTTTAACGACCTTAGGCTATCCCATGACAGGATTTTCAATCCGCTATGAGTTTGGTATTTTCAAGCAGGTTATAATAGACGGCTGGCAGAACGAATTTCCTGACAGCTGGATAGATAAGGGTGGTTTCTGGCTTAATCCAAGGCAGGACGAGGAGGTCAAGGTGCGCTTTTTCGGAAGCATTTCTGAGCACTGGACCGACAAAGGCTTGACAACCGAGCATAAAGACTATGTAACTGTTGTGGCAAGGCCTTATGATTTGTTTATTTCAGGCTACAACACAGATGCCGTGAACACCTTAAGGCTTTGGAGTGCCAAAAGTGAAAGCGGTTTTAATATGGAGCTTTTTTCTAAAGGCGAGTATGTTAAATCTACCGAAAATGAGGCTATAGCAGGCTCAATTTCAAAGGTTTTATACCCCGCAGATGACAAGTATGAGGGAAAATCCCTAAGATTAAAGCAACAGTATTTCTTTGTAAGTGCCTCTCTTCAGCAAATTACAAAAAAGCACTACGAAAAATACGGCACCTTTTCAAATTTTGCAAAAAAGTGCGTAATTCACATAAACGACACACACCCGTCGCTTTGCGTTCCCGAGCTTATGAGAATTTTAATGGACGATTACGGCTATCTATGGGATGACGCGTGGGAGATAACATCAAAAAGCTTAGCGTACACAAATCACACAGTTATGAGCGAGGCTTTGGAAAAATGGCCTGTTGATTTGGTAAAATCTCATCTTCCGAGAATTTTTACAATCATAGAAGAAATTAACAAAAAATTTTGTGAGTATATTTTCAAAAACCGTCAGGACTTAGCAGGCAAAATCAATGAAATGGCAATTATTTCAGGCGGAATGGTCAAAATGGCAAACCTTTCGATTGTCGGAAGCTATAGCGTAAACGGAGTATCTAAGCTTCACTCGGAAATCTTAAAAACTGATACATTTTCCGATTTTGCAAGCATTTTCCCCGAAAAGTTCACAAATGTTACGAACGGAATTACTCACAGACGATGGCTTTGTCAGGCAAATCCGTTACTTTCACAATTATTAACCGAAAAAATAGGCGACGCCTTTATAAAGAACCTTAAAGACATTGAAAAGTTTAACGATTTTTATGATGACAAAGAGGTTTTACAAAGGCTTTTAGAAATAAAAAAAGCAAACAAAATGCGTCTTTCAGACTATATCGCAAAAAAGAACGGTATTTTAGTAAACCCCGACTCAATGTTTGATGTTCAGGTAAAAAGGCTTCACGAATACAAGCGTCAGCTTTTAAACATTTTGCAGGTAATTGACCTTTACCGAAAAATAAAGTTTGACGGGTTTACACCCATTCCTCAAACCTATATCTTCGCTGCCAAGGCCTCGGCAGGATACTTTATGGCAAAAGAAATCATACGCCTTATTTGTGCAGTTTCCGATATGATTGAACGCGACACAGATGTAAGAGATTATATAAAGGTTGTGTTTATAGAAGACTACAAGGTTTCTGCTGCAGAAATTATCATTCCTGCAGCTGATGTAAGCGAACAGATTTCTCAGGCGGGAAAAGAGGCGTCAGGTACGGGAAATATGAAGCTTATGATTAACGGTGCCGTAACACTCGGCACAATGGATGGTGCAAATGTTGAGATTTTTGAGGCAGTAGGAAATGACAACATCTTTATTTTTGGTCTGTCAAAAGATGAGGTAAACGAGCTTTACAAAAAGGGATATAACCCCCGTGATTTTTATAATTCCAACCGTTTTATAAGAGATGCTTTAGAATTTATTAAATCGGGTGCTATAGGAGGCAAAAATTTTGACAGCATATATAATTATCTTTTAGGCTCAGACCCCTATATGAATTTAGCCGACTTTTCCTCGTATTGCGACACGCACAGAAAGGTAGAAAATGCTTTTTCAGACAAGGAAGGATTTTCTAAAATGTCTCTTAAAAACATTGCAAATGCAGGAATTTTTGCATCCGACAGAAGCGTAACAGATTATGCAAAAAATATATGGCACACAGAGCCTGTAAAATAAAGAGTGCTGTAGAAAAATGCGCAGACCTCACAAAACAGATAAAGTAACAGATAAAAAAAGCTGTAGCAAGCCGCTACAGCCTTTTTTTATTTTGTAATCTTAATTTCTCTTTCCTTTGCGTTCCATTCTACACTATACCCTAAACGCTCCGCTATCGCACGGACAGGAACCATTGTTACTCCGTCTTTGATTTTTGCACTCGTCTCAAGCTCCAAAACCTCATTTTCATAAAACAGATTGTTTGTTCCTGCCTGAAGGCTGAAAATTGCACCGTCTTTATCTTGTGCGTGAACCGTGCTTGTTGCCTCGTCCCACATAATAACCTTAGCACCAAGAGATGCGAAAAACGGACGGAGCTGAACTAAAGTTCTGTCGTTTTCAATTTCAGGAGCTACCGAAAACTCAATTTCACTATCCTCTACAAACACCTTAATCTGAGTATCCGCCGAAACTGTAAAAAATGATGCTAGGCATAAAACACAAATAATAACTGATAATATTTTTTTCATAATCGTTCTCCTTTAGTATTTCATTAATTTAATTATAAGCGTTTTTTTTGCCTGTGTCAACTTTTTTAAAGGGGTGTTTTCATATGTCGGAGTTGCAATTTTAGCAGTTTTGAATGCCTTGAGAATATTAAGTAAGCGGTTTTTTAAATTTATTTACATTGATTTTTAAGTGTAATTGTGATATTATGAAAGAGCAGTTAATATAAAGATAAGGAAAGGATGTCCTTTATGAATAGATTAACTTTTAGAGGAGGAATTCATCCTGCGGCAAAAAAGGAACTTACCGAAAATCGTCCGCTTATAGATGTTTTGCCTCCTGACCTTTTATATTTTCCAATAAATCAACATATCGGTGCGCCTCTTTCTCCGTTAGTTTCTGTAGGCGACACCGTTAAAAGAATGCAAAAAATTGCAGACAGCGATGCATTTTTATCGGCACCGCTTCACTCTTCCGTTTCGGGAAAAGTAAAAGATATCGGTCTTTATATGAACCACTCTAATGCTAAGGTGCCGACTATCGTTATAGAAAACGACGGGCTCGACACGATGTGCGAGCCACAAAACCTAAAAAATCCAGATGACCTAACGCCTGACGAAATGAGAGAAATCATTCGTGAAGCAGGAATTGTCGGCATGGGCGGTGCGGGCTTTCCAACACATGTTAAGCTTTCACCACCAAAGGATAAAAAAATCACTCATCTGATTGCAAACGCTGCAGAATGTGAGCCTTATTTGACCGCTGACAGACGAGTTATGCTCGAAATGACAGATGCCGTAATCGAAGGTCTAGGCTATATTATGAAAATGCTCTCGTTGGATGAGTGCTATATAGGTATTGAGGAAAATGCCAAAGACGCGATTTTAGCTTTAGAGAAAAAGCTTGGTAATAATTCAAACATTCACATAAAGGTACTAAGGCAAAAGTATCCTCAAGGCTCAGAAAAGCATATGATATCCGCTATTACCAAAAAGGAGGTTCCTGTTGGTGCGCTTCCTATGGATGTCGGATGCATTGTAATTAACATAGGAACTGTGGCAATGGTTTATTATGCTATAACGAAAAGATTACCTCTTTATAAAAGAGTTGTTACAGTTTCGGGCGACATTGTGAAAAATCCCGGCAACTTTTTAGCAAGAGTGGGAACGCCGTTTCGGACAATTACAGACGCAGCAGGAGGATTTGCCGAAGAGCCTGCCAAAATCATTATGGGCGGACCTATGATGGGTATTGCATCCATCAGTTTAGATGTTCCAATCGTTAAGGGAACCTCTGGAATTTTGCTTTTCTCAGAAAAATTGGCTCACGCCAAAAAGGAACTTGCCTGTATAAGATGTGGAAGATGTGTTTCGGCGTGTCCTATGAATTTAATGCCGACAACACTTGATATGTACAGTAGAAAAAGCGATGTTGACACGCTTATTAAAAACAATGTTATGAGCTGTATTGAATGCGGAAGCTGTACCTTTGTTTGCCCGTCAAAGAGATTTTTGGTTCAGTCTATAAGAATGGGAAAACAGCAGGTTCAAAAAAGAGCGGCAAAGGAAAGACAAAAGGAGGTAAAGGGAAATGAATAATTTAAAAACAGTATCCCCGTCGCCTCACATAAGAGCTGGCATTTCGACCTCGTCTATTATGAGAGATGTTGTAATCGCACTTATTCCATCACTTATATGCTCTGTTTTCTATTTTGGCTTTCGTGCGTTATACCTTACGGTTTTGTCTGTAGTTTTTTGTGTAGGGTTTGAGTTTTTGTGGCAGAAAATCACAAAAAAGCCAGTAACAATTTCTGACGGAACCGCGGTTGTAACAGGTATGCTCTTAGCGTTTAATCTGCCCGTTACAGTGCCCTTCTGGATACCTCTCATTGGTGCATTTGTCGCAATTATTATTGCAAAGCAGTTTTACGGCGGTGTGGGCAACAACTTTATAAACCCCGCACTTACCGGAAGAGCGTTTCTTCTAGCGTCGTGGCCCGTTTTGATGACAAGGTGGGTTATGCCGCACAAAACAGGCTTCTTTATTGACGCAGATTTGGTAAGCTCTGCAACTCCGCTTGCAATCATAAAAAGCGGCGAAGCGACAGGCGAGCTTTTAAGCCTTTCAGATATGTTTTTGGGAAATATAGGCGGATGCATAGGTGAAACCTCGTCATTAGCTCTTTTAATAGGCGGAGTTTATCTTGTTGCAAGAAAGGTGATTTCGCCGAAAATCCCCGTAAGCTACATATTAACCGTTGCAGTTTTAACATATATTTTCCCGTACGAAAATATGACAAGCGCCAGCAGTATGCTGGCGAGTATTTTAGGCGGCGGCTTAATGCTCGGTGCAATCTTTATGGCAACAGACTATGTAACCTCGCCGATTACAAAAAAAGGTCGGCTGATTATGGGGTTAGGATGCGGAATATTAACCTTTGTTATAAGAAGATTTGGTGCATCCCCCGAGGGAGTAACTTACGCAATTTTAATCATGAATGTTGCAACTCCGCTTATTGACAGATGGACAAAGCCTAAGGTTTACGGCTCATTAAAAAAAGGAGGCGTAAAATAATGCAGAAAAACGAAAATCCCGTTGTTTTATCATTAGTTTTGCTGATAATTTCTGTTTTAGTGGCACTCCTTTTATCGTTTACAAACTCTGTAACTAAAGAAAAAATCTCAGAGAACAAGATAAAAGAGCAAAACGAAGCACTTTTTGCCGTTTTGCCCGATGCAAAAGATTTTGTAAAAGTAGAATTTGGCAAAAATGAACTTGTAAAAACAGTTTACGAAGCAAAATCAGGCAATGATTTTGTTGGCTACTGTGTAAATGTTACGCCGTCAGGCTACGGCGGCGTGCTTGATATTATTGTGGGAATAAATCCTGATATGACGCTTTCCGGCATAAAAATAGTTTCCCACTCAGAAACGCCGGGACTTGGTGCAAAATCCACCGACGAAAATTTTACAAATCAGTTTATAAATAAAAAGACAGATGTTCCTTTGAGCGTTATTAAAAGCGGAGCTCCAAAGGATAACGAAATTGTTGCCATTTCCGGTGCAACCATTACGAGCACAGCTGTTAAAAACGGCGTAAATGCGGCAATTGATGCGGCTCGCAATATAAACGGAGGTGTATAAAATGGGCAATTTTAAGGAACTCACAAAGGGAATTTTTAAAGAAAACCCCATCTTCGTTCAGTTTTTGGGAATGTGTGCAACTCTTGCGGTATCAACTTCCGTTATAAACGGCATTGGTATGGGACTTTCAACAACGGCAGTACTAATTGCGTCAAACATTATAATTTCGCTCATAAGAAACCTTATACCAAACAAGGTAAGAATTGCGGCATATATTATAGTTATCGCAGGCTGCGTAACGGCGGTTGAAATGGCACTTAATGCCTTTGCCCCCGCAGTTTCAAAATCGCTCGGTATTTTTATTCCGCTGATTGTTGTAAACTGTATAATTTTAGGTCGTGCCGAAGCGTTCGCATCTAAAAACGGCGTTTTAAAATCCGCTTTAGACGGCTTGGGTATGGGACTTGGCTTTACTGCAGGTCTTTGCATTTTAGGAACAATCCGTGAAATTTTAGGTAACGGAACATTTTTGGGAATTAGTGTTTTCGGGGAGGGCTTTATGCCGGCAACAATTTTAATTCTGCCCCCCGGTGCGTTTATCGTGTTCGGTATAGTTCTTGCGGTAATCGGTCTTATTTCTAAAAAAAGAGAAGGAGGAGATAAGTAATGGAGCTTTTTATCAAACTCGTTCTTCTTTCACTGTCTACAATTTTGGCAAACAACTATGTTTTAGTTAAATTTTTGGGAATATGCCCGTTTTTGGGCGTTTCTAAGAAGGTAGGAACGGCAGTTGGTATGAGTGTTGCCGTAACCTTTGTTATGACAGTTGCATCGTGCGTAACCTATTTTGTGCAAAAGCTTTTGGTTTCGTTCGGTATAGAATATATGCAGACAGTTGCATTTATTCTGGTTATTGCAGTTTTAGTGCAGGTTGTTGAAATGGTTATTGCAAAATTTTCGCCCGCACTTTATAACGCCTTGGGAATTTATCTTCCCTTAATTACCACAAACTGCGCGGTTTTGGGTGTTGCTTTGCTTAATGTGCAGGAGGGTTACGACTTTATCCACACCTTAGTGTACAGCTTCTCAGCAGGCCTTTCGTTTATGCTTGCAATTGTTTTGTTTGCAGGCGTAAGGGAACGCCTTGAAACTGCAGATGTTCCCGAAGTGCTGCAGGGCTTTCCGATTGCCTTAATTACAGCAGGCCTTATTGCGTTGGCTTTCTTAGGCTTTTCGGGAATGAGCTTTTAGGAGGTAGGATATGGAAGCAATTTTAATACCGGTTTTAATATTGGGCGTTATGGGGGCTGCGTTTGGCATTCTTCTGGGCGTTGCCGCAAAAGCCTTCAGAATTGAAAAAGATGAAAGAATTGATATAATTTCAGAGCTTTTGCCCGGTGCAAACTGCGGCGGCTGCGGCTGTGCAGGCTGCAGTGCATTTGCCGAGAGCTTATGTCAGGGAAAAAGTGCAGTTTCGGATTGTCCGAGCACAAAAGCGGAAAACAGAGAAAAAATTGCCGGGATTTTAGGTGTTTCAGCAGGGGATAATTTGCCTCGCGTTGCAAAGGTTTTATGTGCCGGAAACAGCGAATGTGCCTTTGTCAACAGTTGTTATGAGGGAATAAACGACTGCGTTGCGGCATCCAGATACGGCGGCAGCGACAAGGCTTGCACATACGGTTGCTTAGGTCTTGGAAGCTGTGCAAATGTTTGTCAGTTTGATGCAATTCATATAATAGACAATGTCGCAGTTGTCGACAATAATAAGTGTACCGCATGCGGAATGTGTGTAGACATTTGCCCTCACAATGTTATAGAGCTTGTTGAAATGGTTCAAAGAACATTCGTAAGGTGCAACTCAAAAGACAAAGGAGCAGCTCTTAAGGATATTTGCTCTGTAGGATGTATAGGATGTAAAATTTGCGAAAAAAATTGCCCTGAAAATGCAATTAAAGTAGAGAATAATCTTGCAAAAATTGATTATTCACTTTGTATAAACTGCGGCATCTGTGCAGAAAAATGCCCAAGAAAGATTATTGAGTTTAAAAATCCGAACGCTTTGTAAAAAAATGAGGTCGCCACGAAAGTGGCGACCTCATTTTTCTATAAATTATTTCTTAGCTTTTTCGTGTTCTGCGCAATTTTTGAAGTCTTATTTTAAGCTTGAAAAAAATTAGTGCAGAATCCCCGAACTAAATCCCGAAGATGTATGTTGATACATCGAGAGGTGCAGTTCGGGGATAACGAAAAACGCAAATTAAAAGGAACTTGGAAAAATCCAAGTTCCTTCTTTAAGTTAATTTTAAAATATCTTGTTTTTCGTGTTCTGCACAATTTTTAAAAGCGTAGGCTGAAAAAAATTAGCGTAGAATGGACAGCCTGAGTCCGAAGGCGTACAAGGGTACGCCGAGAGGCGAAGGATGTTCATAGTGCAAAACATAAATAAAAAAGGGATTCGCCTTAGCGAAATCCCTTCGTTATTTTTGTTTAGAAATTCTTTGTTTTGCACGGTCTGCGCAATTTTTGAAGACTACTATTATTTGCAAGCTTCTTCGATTGCAACTGCCACTGCAACTGTCATACCAACCATTGGGTTGTTACCTGCACCGATTAGTCCCATCATTTCAACATGGGCAGGAACTGAAGATGAACCTGCAAACTGAGCATCAGAGTGCATTCTTCCCATTGTATCTGTCATACCATAAGAAGCAGGACCTGCAGCCATATTGTCAGGATGAAGTGTTCTTCCTGTACCGCCGCCTGAAGCAACTGAGAAGTATTTTTTACCCTGCTCGATACATTCTTTTTTGTATGTACCTGCAACAGGATGCTGGAAACGGGTTGGGTTTGTTGAGTTACCTGTGATAGATACATCAACGCCCTCTAAATGCATAATTGCAACACCTTCACGAACATCGTCAGAGCCGTAGCAACGAACCTTTGCACGCTCGCCCTTTGAGTAAGCTGTTTCTTTAACAACCTCAACTTTACCTGTGTGGTAGTCAAACTTTGTCTGAACATATGTAAAGCCGTTGATTCTTGAAATAATCTGTGCTGCATCTTTACCTAAACCGTTTAAAATAACCTTTAAATCTTCTTTTCTTGCCTTGTTAGCTGAACGGGCAAGACCAATTGCACCTTCAGCAGCTGCGAATGATTCGTGGCCTGCTAAGAATGCAAAGCACTTTGTTTCTTCACGAAGAAGCATAGCACCTAAATTACCGTGTCCGATACCAACTTTTCTGTCGTCAGCAACAGAGCCGGGGATACAGAAAGACTGTAAACCTACACCGATTTTTTCAGCAGCGTCAGCAGCCTTTGTTGCACCGTCTTTAATAGCAATTGCAGCGCCTACGATGTATGCCCAA
>JAZSJX010000093.1:0-20190 GCA_045534535.1 Congzhengia sp. | reverse complement strand
AAAAATGATGCAGAATGGACAAACTGAGACAAAATGGCAATTTTATGCCATTTTGGGATGCCCGAAGTAGTACGAAGCATTTTACTACAGCCTTTTTTTATTTTCTTATGCAGTTTATAGTGTCAGCAATCGTTCCCATTGTTTTAAACATATGGTTTTTATATCTCATTATTTTCTTTCTGTTACGGCTACTGCAACAGGGCACAATTGCAACTGCGGCAGCAGAACCGATAATGGCACCGCACAATACGGCCCCTATCATACTTTTTCCACTCATATCGTAAACCTCTTTTAAAATTTTTTTCTGCAATAATATTATATGAAAATTAAATAAAATTATATAGTAAAATTATGGGAAATAAGGAATAAAAGCACAATATTATATTTTATAAAAAATATTTAATATTGTACAAATACAAACAAATTATACCATGATATAATTAAAATAAAAAAGGCGTTTATATGCCTAAAAAAGAAAGGAAGTTATTTTTATGAAAAACAGAATTTGTATCCCTGATTACGAGTACAAGGAAAGAGTTGCGCGTGCTGCCAAATTAGTCCGTGAAAAAGGATTAGATGTTATGGTAGTTTGCTCAACAGAGTCAGACTATGCTAACGCAAGATATTTTTCAGGATTTTGGCCTTTGTTTGAAAGAGCAGGCGTTGCAATTTCTGCAAACGGCGATGCAGCTTTAATGGTTGGTCCTGAGTGTATTATTTTTGCACAGGATGTTGCTAAAATTGACAAAATTTTCTGCTTAAGAGAATTCAGAGAATCAGCAGACCCATCATATCCTGAGCTTCACGCTGATACATTCCGTGATGTATTTAAGGCAATCGGCGTAACAGGCGAAAATATAAAGATTGGTTTAGGAAGCTATGTAGAATGCACACTTCCTATATTTGAAGGCTTAAAAGAAAGCTTCCCAAAAGCTGAAATTTCAAAGTGCAACGAAATTATGGTTGAACTTCGTCAGATTAAGAGTGAGAACGAACTTGCTTGTATCCAGGAAGGTTTCAGAATTGTTGACCTTGCTACAGATGAAGTTATTCGTAACTTAAAGCCTGGCGTAACAGAACTTCAGATGGTTGGTATCGCACAGAAAGTTATCTACGAAGAAGGCGCGGAATACGAGGGTCTTCCAATGTATGTATTCAGTGAAAAATCAACAAGACACGCAATTTCTCGTTCGGGCTACAGAACAATCAATAAAGGTGATATAGTTCAGCTTAACTTATCAGCTAAAATTGATGGTTATTCACCTGCTATTGGTCTTCCTGTTGTTATGGGTAAACTTGAGGGAGAAAGAAGAAGAGTTGTTGAATTCTGTAAAGAAGCTCACGACTGGACAGTTGAGCAGATTAAAGCAGGCAAGCTAGCTTCTTCAATTGCTAAAGAATTCTACAATATGTATGTTGAAAACGGCTTTAAAGATGGTTATGTATACGGACCTTGCCATGGTACCGGTATGATTGAGGTTGAGGCTCCTTGGATGGAAACAACAAGTGATTACAATTTACAGGAAAACATGACATTCCAGGTTGACACATTCATTATGGGCGACGGTTTTGGTTGCAGATGGGAAAAAGGTATTTCGGTAACAAAAGACGGATGCCACTCAATGACAGATTACTTAAAGAAAGGAATCATAGAAATCGATGGCTAATATAGGTAAAAAAGTATGGATCATTCCTGATTGTGAACTTCCACCAGCAGGTGAGGGTGTTGCTAAAGGACATGAATCTGTAATTATTGTAAATGATACAGATAAAGACGCTGAAATTTCAGTAAAACTCTTCTTTACTGATAAAGATGCATACGAAGAAATAAAGTGGACAGTAAAAGCAGGCAGGGTTCGTTGCTTCCGCACAAACAACATTGATGATATGTGCGGCTTTAAGGTGCCGCTTGAAACACAGTATGCTATGAAATTAACATCTAATTGCGAAATTGTTGTACAGTATGGCAGACTTGACAACACACAGGCAAATCTCGCTTTCTATACAACTCTTGCATACACAGAATGAGGTGTAAAAAATGGAATATAATATGAGTTTTCCAAGAGAACTAAATAAGGTTAAAGAAAACAGAATTCCTTTTGTTATTTGCGGCGGAACAGTTGAGTACCATGGACCGCATTGTTCATACGGATGCGACACTTTAGTTGCAGAGGGCTTAATAAAGAAGCTTTCAGAAAAAAAGGAAATTATGATTGCCCCAACAATTTTTTACAGTCCGTCAAGCTATGCTGTAGCTGATGAAACAAGCGGAACTGTACATATTGAAGAAGATGTATTTGAGGCATATCTTTTCCAGATTTTTATGAATATGTTAGATGCAGGTCTTCGCAACATTTATGTTGTAATTCACCATCAGTTTGAACAGGAAAACTGCATGCCAATGACACTTTCTTATATGAAAGCCGCAAAACGCGCTACAATGCGTTACCTTGAAAAAACACAAGGCCGTGGCTGGTGGGGAAGTGAAAACTACGCAAGCTACTACGAAAATTTAGGCGGCGGAGATGACCCGTTCAGCTGGATAAAGGTTATACCTACAATGAGTACTGAAGTTCAGAACGCAACAGGCTATGACCACGCAGGAAAATATGAGTGCTCAATTCTTATGGCGCTTTATCCTGATGCAGTAAAATTAGACCGTTTGGGCGATATTGACCATTGGTTTACAAAAAGTGCTGCGGAGGCAAATAAAGAGCTTGGCGATATTATGGTAGAAAAATCCTTGGAATATTTGGAAAAAACTATTGTTTAAAGGTGCTTGCTATGAGAATAAATTTAAAAAAAGGTTTATTTGATGAAAAAGAGTTTGTTTTAGTAAAAAATAACGATTTTACTGTAACGACTTTTAAATATTCAACTGGAGTTGAGGCTTTAAAGGTTGAGAACAGTAAAGGCTATTTCATAATTCTTCCTTTCCAGGGACAGCAGATATGGAGAGCAAACTTTTGTGGAAAAGAACTTGTTATGAAAACAAAGTGTAATGAGCCTGTTCCAAATGTGGAATATCTTAAAACATATGGAGGATTTTTACTCCACTGCGGAATAAATAATACAGGCAGTCCACAGGATGGAGAAAAACCATATCCTCAGCACGGCGAAATTCCAAATGCAGAATACAAAACTGCATATATTGAAATTGAGGACGATTACATTGGAGTAGGTGGAGAGCTTTTCTATGATGTTTCATTCGTGAAAAACTATACTTTTTCTCCAATGTGTAAGCTCTACAAAGATGATACAGTGCTTAAAATTACCGTATCGTTGGAAAATCGTCGTCATTCTCCTATGGAGTATATGTATCTTTGCCATATAAACTTCAGACCCATCGATGGGGCAGAGCTTGTATACAGAGCAAACTCCGTTAAAGCGGTTGACGGAACAAATGATTCCTGGGCTAAAGATAAGCTTATTCCAATGAGAGATTATATCAAAAGACTTGATGAGGACTATACGATTCACAACAAGGTTGGCGGAGAAAATCAAGTATATGATCCGGAGCTCTGTTTCCTCATTGATTATAAGTCTGATGAAAACGGCAGAACATACACCTTGCAGTATACAGATGATGGTGCATGTTATGTTAATCACGACACTAAGATTTTACCTGTTGGCGTAAGATGGATTTCAAGGTCAGAAGACGAGGAATCTATGGGAATGGTGCTTCCTTCCACATCTGAGCATTTAGGATATAGAAATGCAAAGGAAAAAGGCCAGGTTAAAATTTTAGGTCCAATGGAAAAAATAGAGTTTACGATTGAGGCAGGCTGGCTTGAAAAAGCAAAAGCTGATGAGGTAAAAACTCTTATTGAAAAAATGAATTAAAAAAGACGAAGCTCGATTTATATTTTATAAATCGAGCTTCGAGCGTATAGATTTAAAATATTCTTTTGCAGATTGATTTGTCGTCTTTTTAAACAGTTTACAAAAATAGTGAATCGAGTCAAAACCGAGGCTTTCGGCAATTTCAGTAATTGAAAGCTCATTTTTTCTTATTAATACCTTAGCTTCATCAACTCTTAGTTTATTTATGTAGTTTGATATGGTTAATCCGTAAATATTTTTAAATTCACGACAAAGTGTAGTCTTATTTGTACGGAATAAAAAGCAAAGGTTATCAAGTGTGATTTTCTCGGTAAAGTGTTCTAAAAGATATTTATGTACGGCGGAAATCTTACTCTCTTCTTCAACGGCTCCGCTATTTGCTTCTTTTTCTTTTTTTATATCCCTTAGAATTGATATCAAAAGCATTTCAAGATGAAGTTTTGTAAGCTGTAGCGCAGCGTATGGAATATCAGGACGAATTTGCATCTCAGTCGTGTTTGGCAAATCATACGGAGGAGAAAATGCTTTCATACCCTCATTCATAACCTTTGAAAGTATTCTGATCTGATTTGGCTGCAGTGTAGCAGGAATTTTAGAAAAAAGTTCTATATCTTCGCTCAAGCACTCAAATCCGACAATAATAACATTTGGAGCAACACTGTCGTTACATTCTAATGAATGTTTTTCGTTAGGGCGATGAATTATAAGCTGATTTTCGTACAAAATTCCCGAAAAATTTTCAGAATGAACAGTAATTGAACCTCTGTCAACATACAAAAGCTCGCAAAAATTATGAGAATTTTCAATCGTATGATATTTGTTAACAAATTCAAAATAGTGAATATTTATGATTTTCGAAACATTTACAACATCACTAAAGCTAGCTTCCATAATCATCACCTTTTAAAATTAATAGAAAATTTAAATGGTGCGCCTGACAGGAGTCGAACCTGCGCAAGCCCGGCGTCGGAGGCCGGTGCTCTATCCACTGAGCTACAGACGCAAAAAAGACTGTTGATTTAAACAAGATGGGAGTATAAAACAACAGCCATTTTTTGTTTTTTATTTTGTTTCTAGTTTGTAGGAAAGTGTCATTAAACTATCACTTAAATGAACACTTTCAATGGCAACATCATCAGGAACAGATATTTCGCTGTATGAAAATGTCCATAAGCCTTTTATTCCTATATTAATAAGCCTTTGAGCAATTTCGCCTACAACATCGCGGGGCAGAGAAAGTGTTGCAATATCTACAGTATGCTTTCTGCAGAAATCTTCAAGATAGTCAACATTTGTAATTTCTATACCCTTTATGGTCGTTCCTATTTTTCGAACATCGTTATCAAAGATACCAATAACTTTAAAGCCTTTTTTTTCAAGATTGGTATAGTTTAAAAGGGCATGCCCCATATTACCTGCACCAACAATAATCATATTATGTGTTTTATTAAGACCTAAAATTTTGCCAATTTCGTCATAAAGTGTAGCAACATTATAACCGTAGCCTTGTTGACCAAAACCGCCAAAATAGTTAAAATCCTGCCTTATCTGTGATGCGGTAACACCCATTTTTTTGCTTAAAGAAGCGGAAGATATTCTGTTTATTCCTTGATTAAGAAGTTCGCCTAAATATCTGTAATATCTCGGGAGTCGCCTTATTACGATAACCGGAACCTCGTTGTGTTCTGTTTTCAAAATACTCCCCCTTAAACATTTTTTATATGAACATTATAATTTAAATTTATAAAAAAGTCAACCGTGAATAAAATGTCCAAAAATTAGTCCTCAACCACAAAATCATCTTCATCATCTGAAAAAACGGGGAATTTATAACCGCATTTTGAACAAAACTGCGAGTTTTTATCATTCGATTTTGAACATTCAGGGCAAATTTTTTCGTTTTTTAATGATGAACATAAGTCTAAAAGTTCTGTTAGTTTCTCGTTGAGCTCATCAATTTTAGAGATTATTTCATCGAATTCTTCTGTATTCGTTGATCCCTCTTCCTTTTGCATCAAATAAACAAGCTCACCTAATTTTTTGTAGTTTGTGCTTATTTCTGATTTTGTTGATGAAATGCTGATTTTAATCTTGGAAAGTTCAAAAAGCTCTCCTGATTTTTTTACTACCTTATCTGCTGTGCCTTTAATTTCTGAAAAAAATCTGTCCATTTTTACCTCCATAGAATAAATTATAGATTATATTTGTATTTTATCATATTTTTTTAAAATATGGAACAAAAATTTAAAAAAAATATATATTCTACTTGTAAATTTGATTTTTTTATGCTAAAATCATTGTATAATTGTATATATGTATAAATATGTGTAAAGAAAGAGGTATCAGTAAAATGATAAAAAATTGCAAAGCTGAAATTTGTGAAGCCTTTGGAATTGAAACTGATTGTGAAACTTATGGTGGCGGTCATATAAACGACACATATCTTGCTACCAAAAACGGTGTATTACATATTCTTCAAAGAATGAATACTAAAGTATTTACTGACCCTGATGCTTTAATGGTAAATATAAGCAGCGTAACAGGTCATATAAGAAAGAAGGTTAAGGAAAACGGCGGAAATCCAGACCGTGAAACATTGCATTTTATAAAAACAAAAGATGGAAAGAGATACTTTAAAGATTCTGAGGGAGATTGCTACAGAGCGTATATTTTTGTTGATGACAGTGTAACATACGATGCAGTAAACAATGCAGAGGAGTTTTGTGAATCTGCAAAAGCCTTTGGAAGATTCCAGAATATGCTTGCTGATTTTCCCGCGGAAGAACTTCATGAAAGCATAAAAAATTTCCATAAGACTACGGAAAGAGTAGAGCATCTAAAGGAAGCTGTAGCAAATGATGTCTGCGGAAGACTTAAAACTTGTCAGAAAGAAGTAGACTATGCGTTAGAACAGGCAAAGTATGCAGGCATAGTTTGTGATTCTTTAGAAGACGGTACTATACCATATCGTGTAACACATAACGATACCAAGCTTAACAATGTTTTGTTTGATATACATACAGGTAAGGCAATATGTGTAATTGATTTAGATACTGTAATGCCAGGTTCGCTTTTATATGACTTTGGCGATTCTCTTCGTTTTGGTGCAAATACTGCTGTTGAAGACGAAGCTGATTTAGACAAGGTAACATTTGATTTAAATCTTTTTGAAGCTTATACCAAAGGCTTTGTTTCTGAAATGAAGGATTCATTGACAGAAAAAGAAAAAGATCTTTTGGCATTTTCTGCAAAGCTTATGACATATGAGTGCGGAATTCGTTTCTTAACTGACTATTTAAATGGTGATACTTACTTTAAAATTAAATATCCTGAACATAATTTGGTAAGAGCAAAAAATCAGCTTAAGTTATGTCAGGATATAGACAAAAAAATGGATGAAATGAAAAAAATAGTAAAAAAATATTGCTAAATGAGAATTTGACGGGTGCATAACTAATGAATACGGTAAATTTAACTCTTCTAACAGATTTTTACGAGCTGACAATGGCAAACGGTTACTTTGAGCATGGCCTTAAGGACGAGATTGCATATTTTGATATGTTTTTCAGAAAAGTTCCTGATGATGGCGGATTTGCTATAATGGCAGGTTTAAAACAACTCATTGATTATATCGATAACTTAAAATTTACCGATGAGGATATTGAATTTTTAAGAAATAAAAATATCTTCTGTGAAGAATTTTTGCAATACCTAAAAAATTTTAAATTTTCTTGCGATGTATGGAGTGTTCCTGAAGGTACACCTATATTTCCGCACGAACCTATAGTTACTGTGCGCGGTCCTGTAATACAGGCACAGTTTATAGAAACAATGGTTTTGCTTTCCATAAATCATCAGTCGCTTATAGCAACTAAAGCCAATCGTATAGTTCGTGCGGCATGTGGCAGAGCAGTTATGGAGTTTGGCTCACGCCGTGCACAAGGATATGATGGTGCAGTTTTTGGTGCAAGAGCTGCTTACATTGCAGGTTGCTCAGGAACAGCGTGCACGCTTTCTGAGCGTACAGAGGGCATACCTGCTCTCGGTACAATGGCGCACAGCTGGGTTCAACTCTTTGATTCGGAGTATGACGCATTTGCAGCTTATGCGAAAACATATCCTGATGACTGCGTTTTGCTTGTAGACACTTATAATGTTTTAAAATCAGGTGTTCCAAATGCTATAAAAGCTTTTCAGGATATTTTGTTGCCCTTGGGCAAAAGACCTAAGGGTATAAGAATAGATTCGGGAGATATTGCGTATTTATCAAAAAAAGCGAGAGTTATGCTCGATGACGCAGGCTTTACTGATTGCAAGATAACAGCTTCAAATTCACTCGATGAATATATCATAAGGGATACACTTTCGCAGGGCGCGAAAATAGATTCATTTGGTGTTGGCGAAAGACTTATAACATCAAAATCTGAACCCGTTTTTGGTGGCGTATATAAGCTTGCAGCCGTTGAAAAGAACGGCGAAATTATACCTAAAATAAAAATAAGTGAAAATACAGAAAAAATTACAAACCCGGGATTTAAACAGGTGTACAGGCTTTTCTCTAAAGAAAGCGGCAAGGCTATAGCTGATGTTATAACCCTGTTTGGAGAAGAAATTGACGATACAAAGCCTTACGAAATTTTTGATCCGGAGCATACATGGAAAAGAAAAGTCATAACCAACTTTACTGCAGAAAAGCTAACCACCCAAATATATAGTTTGGGTAAAAAGGTTTATGAAAGCCCTGATGTACACCAAATAAAAAATTATTGCCAAAATGAAATCGGCAGACTTTGGGATGAAGTTAAGCGATTTGAAAATCCTCATAAGTATTATGTTGACTTATCACAATCGTTGTGGGATGTAAAAAATAATCTGTTAAAAAAATATTCAGATTAAATAAGTTCTTTTGAGGCTTCCTTTCTCATAGTATGTATTGGTACATGCCATACAAAACAGAGAAGAGGTAAGCTTGTGATAAAATTTATAAAGAACAAACTAAATGAAATAGTTAAAAGCAATTTAAAAGGCTACATTTTATTGATGTTGATATTTATATCAGGATTTACACTTTCAGTATTCATTGAAAAAAATATAACTGAAGAGGAAATCAGGTTGTATTTTACAGATTTTTTTAATGATGTAAATTCTTATGGTACTGACGGTATAAAAACTTTTAACGCATCTATAACAGGTTATATCAAAGTTGCAGTTTTTATGCTTTTGTCATCACTTACAGTTATTGGTGCACCGGTGATAATTATATATACTTTAATACAGGGCATCTCTTTAGGAACTGTTATTATATGCCTGTTTAAAACATTTGGAATAAAGGCGTTTTTAATTGTTTTAGGAGCGGTAATTCCTCATTCCGTTATTTATGTTCCGTGCTATTTAATATATAGTTTTTTTTGCCTGAAAAATTCTTTTAGATTTTTACAAAAGAAAAACGATATAAAGTCGGCAGTAATAGGCCCATTTATATATTCTGTATCGTTTGTGTCCGTTATAAGTATAGCCTCGCTCATTCAAAGTTATATAGAACCACTGTTTATAAAGCTTATAGCTAAACAGTTTGTTTAGGGAGTAAAGATGTTTGATTTATTGGAAAGCTACAAGTTACATTTAAATAATAAGCTTCTTGAAAACACATCATCTGCATATTATGCAGATGCTTTTCGTTTTATAGAATTTGCAGATGAGTGCGGAGTAAAAAATATAAATGATATAGATAAAAAAATGGTAACGGAGTTTATTCTAAAGCTTCAAAATGAAAATAAATCTTCGGCAACTGTTGCAAGATACATAACCTCAGTAAAAAGATTTTTTAAATTTTTGATTGAAAAAGGAATTGTTATAAAAAATCCTGCGGACGGAATAAAACCTCCAAAACAGAAGAAAAAGCTTCCTGAAATACTTTCAGCGGAAGAGGTTTCACTCCTTTTAGATGAGCCAAAGGGAGTAGATGCAAAGTCTGTCCGTGATAAAGCAATGCTAGAGCTTCTATACGCCACAGGCAGCCGAACAACAGAGCTTATATCTTTAAATACTGATGATATAAACATTAAGATAGGATATGCCAGGTGCAGAAAGCAAAATGAAGAAAGAATAATTCCAATAGGAAAAATGGCACTTACAGCACTTGAGAACTATTTAAATTTTGTTCGCAATGAAATTGCACTAGAAGATGAAAAATCTCTTTTTGTAAATATGTCAGGCGAGAGAATGACAAGGCAAGGATTTTGGAAAATAGTAAAATTTTACGCCGAAAGAGCTGGTATTAAAAAGCAGATAACGCCTCACACACTACGCCATTCCTTCGCAGCACACCTTTTGGAAAACGGGGCGGATCTTCGTTCTATACAGACGATGCTTGGCCATTCAGATATTTCATCGACACAAATTTATACAAAGCTTATAAATCAAAAGCTAAGGGATGTTTATGCTAAAGCGCATCCAAGAGCGTAACTAATAAAAAGGAGTATGAATATGCACGAGATTACAAGGGAAGGCACATCTTTTGAGATAAAAAATTATCCTTGGGATGTATCAGGCTACAAACCAAAAACAATAATTACAATAGGGTATGATGATAACGGATTTAATGTGCACGGCGTGTCATACGAAACCGAAATACACGCAAGCAGATTTATAAACAATACAGATATATCTGCCGATAACTGTATGGAATTGTTTATGAAGTTTGCACCGGATACGGATATAAATTACATAAATATTGAAATAAACCCTAATAGTGCAGTAAACAACAGTGTAAGAGAAAATCGCGAAAACTCACAATATGTATCGGATGAAATGATTAAAATGCTTGATGTTAAAGCTACAGTATATGAAGATAGATGGGAAATAGATTATTATATTCCTGTTTCTTATATAAAAAAGCTCATCCCGACATATGAGCATAAAACAGGCAATATAATTAAGGGTAATTTATATAAATGCAGTGAAGATTTTAATCCGCACTTTGGTTGCTTTAGTAACATAGAATGGGAAGAACCTGACTTTCACAGACCTGAATTTTTCACAGAATTTAAACTTGTATAGTATAAAACAGACTAAATTTTTATTTAGTCTGTTTTTTTGTGTCAAAACAAAGAAGTTTAAAATATATTGGTTATAAAGGAGAGATGTTTATGGATGTATTAGAACTTAAGAACATCACAATGAATTATCAAACCATAAATAGTGAAGTTACCGCTTTAAATAATATAAATTTAAGTGTAAAACAAGGCGAATTTGTTGTAATTATCGGTCCTAGCGGATGCGGAAAATCGACGCTTTTGTCAATAATAAGCGGAATATTGCCTAAAAGCTCAGGCGATGTAATTATAGACGGTGAAAAAAGTGAGGGAATTACATCAAAAATAGGCTATATGCTTCAAAATGACAATCTTTTGGAATGGAGAACGATTTACAAAAATATACTATTAGGGCTTGAGATTCAAAATATTTTAAACGATGAAAACATAATGTATGCAAATGAGCTATTAAAAACATATGGGCTGTATGAATTTAAAGACAGTTATCCTTCTCAGCTTTCAGGAGGAATGCGACAGAGAGTGGCGCTTATCAGAACACTTGTTACAAAGCCTGAAATTTTACTTCTGGATGAGGCTTTTTCCGCCTTGGATTACCAGACAAGGCTTATGGTAACAGACGATGTGTATAATATTATAAAAAATGAAAACAAAACGGTTCTTATGGTAACGCATGATATTCCCGAGGGAATTTCAATGGCTGATAGAGTAGTAGTACTTTCTAAACGCCCCGCTAAAATTCAGTCTGTTCACAAAATTGAATTTGATAACACAAAATCATATACACCTCTTTTAAGAAGAAAAGACCCGAAATTTACAGAGTATTTTGATGTCTTATGGAAGGAGTTGGATGTGAGTGAGTAACGAAACAAATTCGATTGAAAGAGAAACCTATCTGAAAAAGCTAAAAACCAAGAAATACTTTATCTTATCTGTTCAGATAGGTCTTTTAGTATTTCTTATTGCATTGTGGGAGATTTTTGCAAATATAGGCATTATAGACAGTTTTATCACAAGTCAGCCAACAAGGATTTTAAAAACAATATTTAACCTTTCGTCAAATGAGTTGTTTTTGCATTTAGGTGTTACCTGTTCAGAAACATTGATAGGTTTTGTATCGGGCGTTTTGTTGGGGCTTATTATTGCCTCAGTACTTTGGTGGTTTGAAACCTTTTCTGAAATTTTCGAGCCTTACCTTGTAATATTAAACAGTCTTCCCAAAATAGCTTTAGGACCTATAATTATTATATGGGTTGGTGCAGGAATGCAGGCTATTATTGTAATGGCACTTGCAATTTCTTTAATAGTAACAATAATGGAGCTCTTAAACGGGTTTAATGGTACCAATAAGGATATGATAAAAATGGCGAAAACCTTTGGTGCATCAAAATGGCAAATATTTTCAAAGATAGTGTTGCCGTCAAATATTACAACTCTTATAAATTCACTGAAAATAAATTTAGGTTTATCATTAGTAGGTGTAATTGCAGGCGAGTTTTTGGTGTCTAAGGCAGGCCTCGGATATTTAATAGTTTACGGCGGTCAGGTGTTTAAGCTTGATTTAGTTATGGCAAGCGTTATTATTTTAGCTGTTTTTGCAGCTATTATATATAAAGTTGTGCTGCTTTTTGAAAAAGCGGTGCTAAAAAACAGGAGGTAGTTATGAAAAGATTAGGACTAATGCTTATGTCGGCGGTATTAGCACTCTCGTTTACAGCGTGTTCAGCCGGAAATGAAACAAAAGATGCTGCGACAGCAAAAAAGCTTGATAAGGTGCGTTTGGGAGAGGTTACACATTCGATTTTTTATGCACCTCAGTACGCCGCAATCAGCCTTGGTTTTTTTGAAGAAGAGGGTATAGAAATCGAGCTTTCAAACTTAGGCGGTGCAGATAAAGTAATGTCAGCACTTTTATCAAACCAGATTGATGTGGGCTTTTGCGGTCCTGAAGCATCAATTTATGTAGCTAACGAGGGAAGAGAAGACCATCCCGAAGTTTTTGCACAGTTAACACAGCGAGATGGTTCATTCTTAGTCGGTAAAGAAAAGCCGGATGAATTTAATTGGGAACAGCTTAAAGGAAAAACAGTTATTCCTGGAAGAAAAGGCGGTGTGCCTTATATGACATTTGAGTATCTGTTAAAAGAAAAAGGTTTTGACACAGAAAAAGATTTAGTTTTAGACGACAGCATACAGTTTTCTTTAATGGCAGGTGCTTTTTCAGGAAGCAATGCCGAATATGTAACTCTTTTTGAACCTACGGCTTCAATGATTGAAAAAGAAAATAAAGGCTATATTTTAGCCTCAATCGGCGAAGAGACAGGTGATATTCCTTATACTGCATACTGTGCTAAAAAGAGCTACATAAAAGAAAATGAGGATTTAATTGAGAGATTTACAAGAGCGATTTATAAAGGAATGCAGTGGGTAGAAAAAAGCTCGTCGGAGGAAGTTGCAAAAACTATTATTGACTCATTCCCTGATACTGACCTTGACATTTTAACCTCATCAGTTGAGCGTTACAGGAGCATTGATGCCTGGACAAAAGATCCAGTTATGACAAAAGAGTCATTTGACAGACTGCAAACAATTATGGAAAAAGCAGGAGAACTTGAAAAACGAGCAGACTTTGAAAAGGTAGTTAACAACAAGTATGCAAAAGCAGTTTTAACCAAGTAAAATTTTTAATGCAGATGTTTATTTTTAAACATCTGCATTTTTTTATCTTTCACTTGATTTTTAACTATATTTGGTGTAAAATGATTATAGTAAAAAATGATAGGAGCGGAGCTAATGACAAAGATAAGAACAAGATTTGCACCAAGTCCCACAGGCTATATGCATATCGGCAACCTAAGAACGGCTTTATATGCGTATCTTTTAACAAAATCTCAGGGCGGGGACTTTATTTTAAGAATTGAAGATACCGACCAGGAAAGATATGTGGATGGTGCAGTTGACCTTATATATAAAACACTAAAGGAAACAGGATTAGTTCACGATGAGGGCCCTGATATTGGTGGTGATTATGGACCTTATATACAAAGTGAAAGAAGAAACATTTATAAAGAGTATGCGGAAAAGTTAGTTGAACTCGGCGGTGCTTATTACTGTTTTTGTGATAAAGAGCGTTTAGATGCACTTCGCGCTCAGCAGGAAGAAGCTAAGGTTATGCCAAAATATGATGGACACTGTGCAAAGCTCTCAAAAGAAGAAATCGACGCTAAAATTAAAGCAGGGGTTCCTTATGTTATAAGACAGAAGATTCCGCGCCGTGGAACAACATCTTTTGTAGATGAAATTTTTGGTAAAATTACAGTTGATAATGCAACATTAGATGACAATGTGCTTTTAAAATCTGATGGTTTACCAACATACAATTTTGCAAATGTTATAGACGACCATTTAATGAATATAACTCATATTATTCGCGGAAGCGAGTATTTGTCATCAACACCAAAATATAACCTTTTATACGAAGCCTTTGGCTGGGAAATTCCAACATATATTCATGTGTCCCCCGTAATGAAAGACGCTCATAAAAAGCTCAGCAAGCGTGAGGGTGATGCATCTTATGAAGATTTTATAAATAAGGGTTACTTAAAGGACGCTATAATCAATTATATTGCACTTTTAGGCTGGAGTCCTGGTGGAGAACAGGAAATCTTTACCATGGATGAGCTTATTTCAGCATTTAATCTTGAGGGGATAAGTAAATCTCCTGCAATATTTGATGTTCAGAAGCTTAATTGGTTAAATGGCGAATATATAAGAAAAATGTCATCAGAAGAATTTCATGATTTAGCGCTTCCATATATTAAAGAAGCGGTAAAGAATGAAAAAATTGATACTAAGAAAATTTCTGACCTGTTGCACCAAAGATGTGAAAAACTGTCGGATATTCCTGAGCAAATTGACTTTATTGATGTTCTTCCCGAATATTCTCCTGAGCTTTATTTCCATAAAAAGATGAAGACAAATCAGGAAAATTCGTTAGAGTCTTTAAAAGAGGTATTGCCTGTTTTAGAAGCCCTAAACGATTGGACATTCGATAACATTCACAATGCGTTATTTGACCTCATTGCAAAGCTTGAAGTCAAAAACGGAATAATTTTATGGCCTCTTCGTGTTGCGGTTTCAGGAAAATCGTTTACACCCGGTGGCGGAGTAGAGCTTGCTGATATTTTAGGCAAGGAAGAGACTTTAAACAGAATTAGAAAAGGTATAGAAATTTTAAGTAAATAAAATAAAAATTTACGCTAATAATAAGCATATCATTTACATTTAAGGTGAACGATATGCTTATTTCTTTTATAAGGACAATTATTCTATATTTCCTAATCGTTACAGCGCTAAGGATTATGGGAAAGCGTCAGGTAGGACAGTTAGAACCGACTGAACTTGTTGTAGCCTTAATGATTTCAGATTTAGCAACAACTCCTATGGGACATGTTTCAATTCCCTTGGCACACGGCGTTATACCGATTTTAACACTGACGATTGCTGAAACAACTTTGTCATTTTTAAATCTTAAAAGCAGAAAAATAAGAAAATTTATATCGGGAACACCTGTTGTACTTATAAAGAACGGAAAAATAATAGAAAATGAGCTTAAGCATTTAAGAATGAGTACAGATGATTTGATGGAGGAGCTAAGAGTTAACGGAACACCCGACATTTGTGATATAGAGTATGGTATTTTTGAAACAAACGGAAACCTAAGTGTTATTTTAAAGTCAAATGCAAGAACGACAACGCCTGATGATTTGGGTCAGAACCTTAAATATAAGGGGCTCCCTTTTATGCTTATTTGTGATGGGGAAGTAAATGAAAGTGCATTAAACACATTTAATAAAGACCTTATTTGGCTTAAAAAACAAATAAATGCACACGGTGGAAAGAATATTGATGAAATTTTATTTGCAGGAGTAAATGAAGCAGGTCAGTTTTATATGCAAAAGAGGGAGGCCAAATGAAAACTTTCATTATATCTATTATACTTTCCATACTGATGCTTACAGGATTTGGGATATATATATTTTATCTGAGCAACACAACGAGCGAATTAAATTCGACTGTAAAAAATATTTCAGAACTTGCAAAAAATGAAGATTGGGAAGAGTGCTCTAAGGAAACTGAAAAATTAGTAAACATCTGGAACAAGCATGAAAAGATTTTGTGCTCTTTTACAGACCACGGAGATTTGGATGAGGTAAAAAGAGCAGTGAGTGAACTTAAGGAAAGTGTTCTTTTTGAAGATGGACACCATACGGTTATGAGCTCGTCTGTTTTGCTTGTTTTAATTGACAGACTCACAGAAAACGAAATGCCAAACATAGAAAACATTCTTTGCAATCAAGCACCAAGTGATATTTTAAGGCATAATATGTTATAACCGGCTTATTTTAGCCGTTTATATAGATTCAGGGGGTTGATACTTTCATGTATTTGCCCTCTTTTTTTAACAAATTAAAAATATTTAAACTTTTTATTGACATTTAATATATAAATGAGTTATAATAAAACGAGCGGTAAATTGAAATGCTATTTTGCGTTGAAATTTGTAGCGAAGCTAAGTCCGCGACAGAGGATTTGAAATGTAAATCCTGCACTTGTTCGAGCGGAGGGAGGGAATCAGTAATGTCAGAAATCAGAATAAAAGACCATGAGTCTTTAGATAGCGCTTTAAGACGCTTTAAGCGTTCATGCGCAAAAGATGGTGTTCTTTCTGAAATCAGAAAACGCGAACACTATGAAAAGCCCAGCGTAAAGAGAAAGAAAAAATCAGAGGCGGCTAGAAAAAGGAAGTTTAAATAATAACATAGTTTTTGCAAAACTTAGGTGGAGGTGAATATTTTGCCAAACATAAAATCAGCTAAAAAAAGAGTTAAAGTTATTGAAACTAAAACATTAAGAAACCAGATGATTAAATCCGCATTAAAAACATATATAAAGAAATTTGAAGCACTTGCTGAAAGTGGCAATAAGGCGGAAGCTACAACTGCTTTCAATGTTGTTGTAAAGAAGATTGACCAGGCTGTTGCTAAAGGTATCGTTAAAAAGAATACTGCTGCAAGAAAAAAATCACAGCTTGCAATCAAACTTAACAAAATTGGTGCGTAATAACTTAGTATATTTGAGGTGAACAGATTACTGTTCACCTCTTATTACTTTATAAAAAAAGAGAGGCAAGAACATGGCAACAACACTTATTTTTTTAAGACATGGTCAGAGCGAGGGAAACAAACTTAAAACATTTAACGGAAGCTTAGATTTTCCGCTTACAGGAATTGGTAATTTACAAGCTGAGAAAAGTGCTGAGTTTCTAGATAAATACAAAATAGATTACATATATTCAAGTGATTTAAAAAGAGCATATCAGACAGCAGAGCAGACTGCAAAAAGACAGAATTTGCCTATTATCAAATCAAAGAACTTAAGAGAGATACATGGCGGAGATTTTGAAGGGATAAAATTTGACGAGATTTATTTAAAATTTCCAAAGGAATTTGATTTATGGGTAAATGATATGGGAAACTGCGTTTGTCCTAACGGAGAAAGCATAAAAGAACTTTTTGAGCGTGTTAAAAATGAAGTAAATGAAATTGCAAGAAAGCATACAGGAAAAACAGTTTTAATTGCAACACACGCAACACCTATACGAGCAATGTCAACATTATGGTTTAAAAAGAATATAGAAGACATAAGAGATATTGACTGGGTTAAGAATGCATCTGTAACAGTAGTTAATTATGACGATATGGAAAATCCCGAAGTTTTATTATATGACGAGCACAAGCATTTAAATGATATTTTAACAGAGCTTCCGTCAACTATATAAATTGTGCTTGACAAATATAAAAAGAGAAGCTATAATAAATATACATCCAATTATACAAAATAAGAATTTTGTATAATTGGGGGTAGTAAAAAAAGTCGGTTATTAAGGGATTTGTGAAAATACCCTAAAACCACTTCTTTTAAAGGATGTGAGAAAATGCATAACAAACAGCTTTTAGATGATGCACCATTTTATTTAAAGGATTTTATTATGTATATGGAAACCATTAAAGGAAAATCTTCAAAAACTGTCGATGAATACTTTTTTGATTTAAGGACATTTCTCCGTTATATGAAAGTTTTAAAAGGTCAAGCTGAAATTGATGATTTTGATAATATATCTATTTCAGATATTTCTGTTGAATTTATCCGTGAGATAACTCTGCACGATTTATATGAGTATCTTTCTTATACATTAAGAGAAAGATTAAACAATGCAAATTCAAGAGCAAGAAAAGTTTCTTCGTTAAAATCTTTTTTTAAGTATTTACTTAATAAAGCTAAGCTTATTACATTTAATCCTGCTGCAGAATTAGATTCGCCTAAAAAACCAAAAACACTTCCTAAATATCTTTCTTTGGATGAAAGCAAACAATTACTTGAAAATATTGACGGAACATTTAAAATTCGCGATTACGCTATAATAACGCTGTTTTTAAACTGTGGGCTTCGTTTGTCTGAGCTTGCTGGGATAAATTTAAAAGACATTCATGAGGACAAACTTACAGTTTTTGGTAAAGGAAGTAAAGAAAGAACTGTTTATTTAAATTCAGCCTGTGTTAACGCTATTGATGACTATATAAAGAACGAACGCCCAAAAGAAGGCGTAAAATCGCCTCATAAGGATGCTCTGTTTTTAAGCAGAATAAACAGGCGTATCAGTGTTAAAACTATTCAGTATATCGTAAAAAAGCATATTGAGGCTGCAGGGCTTGATTCTTCTAAATATTCAGTCCATAAGCTTCGCCACACCGCTGCAACACTTATGTATCGTTACGGGCATGTTGATGTGAGGGTTCTGCAGGAGATTTTAGGTCATACCGACCTTTCAACAACCCAGATTTATACGCATTTAGATGATGACCAGCTAAGGAACGCATCAGAAAGTAATCCATTAGCTGATATAAGCAAAAAATAAGGATATTTCTTAAGAGAAATATCCTTTTTATTTACGCTAAAACATCTTGATTTATCCCTTCTGCTGTTAATATTTGTTCGTTTGAAGGAATATACGCATTCTTTTTGTCTGAATTTTCATTATTTTCAAAAACATCATTTATAATATCATCAATTGCTTTAACTGGACACACTAAAATTTCGTCCATATGGAGAGCTTTTCTGTCGTTTTCGTAAGGAATATATACTTTTTTTACCCCTGCATCTTTTGCCGCTTTAACCTTTTCACAAACACCGCCTACAGGCATAACATTTCCAAAAATTGAAATTTCCCCTGTAAAAGCAATATCATTTTTTATGCTGAGCTTGTTTATAGCAGAAAAAATCGCAACTAAAATTGCACATCCTGCTGATGGACCGTCAACGGGCATACCGCCCGGAAAGTTTAAATGAATATTATAGTTTTTAGTTTGAATTTTGTATTTTTCTTCTAAGACTGTTAAAGCGTTTTGAACGGAAGCTTTCGCAGTGCTTTCTCTCTTTAATGATTGACCTCTTCTTTCTAAGGTTTCACTTTCTACTATACCAGTAACTTTGATACTTCCCTTCCCTTTTTCACACGGGAATGCCTCTGCCTCTATCGCCATAACTGTACCCTGATTTGCACCGCACACCGCAAGTCCATTGACTCTTCCTATAAACTCTTCATTTTTGACCTTAACATCAATTTTCGGCGTACATCTTGTTGATTCTGCAACCCATTCAACATCATCAGGAGTTATACAGCTTCGGTTTTTAAGGGCAATATAAGAAATGGCAGTTTGGACAATGTTTACGGCTTCTCTGCCGTTGCTCGCATACTTTGATATTTTTTCTAAAGCATCATTAGTTATTGATGCTCCACCCTTTTTAGCTGCATTTTCGCATATTTTAATAATTTCTTTTTTGCTTAATGGATTAAAATATATTTCTGTGCATCTTGACCTGAGTGCTGGTGGAATTTCTTCAGGCTGACTTGTAGTTGCTGCAACTAATCTGAAGTCTGCAGGCATACCCTTTTGAAATATTTCGTGAATGTATAGAGGAATATCACGGTTGCTTTTTGAATAATAAGCTGACTCAAAAAACACCTTTCTGTCTTCTAAAACCTTTAAAAGCTTATTCATTTGAACGGGGTGAAGCTCGCCGATTTCATCAATAAACAAAACACCACCGTGTGCTTTAGTTACTGCACCGGGCTTAGGTTGTGGAATTCCCGCAGGGCCGTATGCTCCGGCACCCTGATAAATCGGGTCGTGAACTGATCCCATTAAAGGGTCTGCAATTCCTCTTTCGTCAA
>JAZSJX010000031.1:0-23023 GCA_045534535.1 Congzhengia sp. | reverse complement strand
CTTCCTACCGCAAGTGCTGTTGTTGCCGATATTATTGACGCTGCAAAGCATATTCATACAAACAAATGGGTTATCTGGGCAGAGGCAACAGAGGGCGTTATGAATAAGCCTGAAGACAGCGAATATGCATATTTTGTTCGTACAAAGGACGAAAGCCTTGCAAGCGGACTTTCAGCTGTAGAGCATATTGGCACATCAGAAGACGGAGAATATATTTTCACAACAGGTGAAATGAAAGAAAAAGATTTTCTGGAAAAATGTGCAGGAAAATGTGAGTTTATCCGTATTCTAAAATAGATTTCGGGGGGATTGTAAATGGGCAAGGTTAAGGTAAGAGTGCCTGGAACCTCGGCAAATATGGGCCCGGGGTTTGACTCTTTGGGTTTGGCACTTACAATCTACAATTATATAGAGGCTGAAGAAACGGGAAACGGACTTGTAATAGAGATTTTAGATGCCGAAACAAGGGAATTTTTGCCGACAGATGAGAAAAATCTTGTATACAAAGCAATGAACTATCTTTTTGAAAAGGCAGGCTATAAGCCAAAAGGAATAAAGCTGACCTTAAAAAGCGAAGTGCCCGTAACACGAGGCTTAGGCTCAAGCTCTGCTTGTATTGTTGGCGGATTGGTTTGCGCAAACGAGCTTTCAGGTAAAAAGTTTACAAAGCGTGAGATTTTAAATATGGCAACAAAAATTGAGGGACATTCCGATAATGTTTGTGCGGCGCTGATGGGCGGATTTACCGTTTCTGTGGCAAATAAGGAAGAGGTTTTTTACTATTCACACAAAATGAATGGCGAGCTTAAGCTTTTAGTTTTAATCCCCGACTATGCCGTAACTACGCAAAAAGCAAGGAACACGCTTCCCGGATATTATCCCAGACGGGATGCGGCATTTAACATTTCCCATGCTTCGCTTTTAGTTGCATCACTTATATCAGGAAATTATGAAAATCTGCTCTGTGCTATGGAGGACCGTATTCACGAGCCGTACAGAAAAACCTTTATAGATGGCTATCAAAGGCTTTATAACAAATTAAAATCTTATGGCGCGTTAGGAACATATATAAGTGGCTCAGGCCCTACATTAGTTTCACTGGTTGAGGCTGAGGATGCAGAGTATTTTTTAGAAGACATAAACGAGTATATGCAAAAAGCCTTCCCGACATGGAAAGTTAAGATGATAGATGTCGATAATGAGGGCGTAAAGATTTTATAAATTAAGTTAATTACATTTTATGCGTGAGCATAAAAAGGGAGGTCATAAATTTGAGTTTAATAGTTCAAAAATTCGGAGGCTCATCAGTTGCTGATGCCGAGCGTTTAAGACGAGTTGCAGGAATTATTACCGATACCTACAAAGATGGTAATAGTGTAATCGTAGTCGTAAGTGCTCAGGGCGACACTACAGATGACTTAATCGAAAAGGCAAAAGAAGTTAATCCCAGCCCTTCAAAGCGTGAGATGGATATGCTTTTATCTACAGGAGAGCAGATTTCAGCATCGCTTCTTGCGATGACAATTGAAAATATGGGATACCCCGTAATTTCTCTTACAGGCTGGCAGGCAGGTATGAGCACAAATTCAAAATACTCTGCAAGCAGAATAAAAAGAATAAACACTGAAAGAGTACATGCAGAGCTTGATAAAAAGAGAATTGTTATTGTAACAGGCTTTCAGGGTATTAACAAATTCGATGACATCACAACCTTAGGAAGAGGCGGTTCTGATACATCTGCCGTGGCTTTAGCTGCTGCGTGCCACGCTGACCTTTGCGAAATCTATACAGATGTTGATGGTGTTTATACAACAGACCCGAGAATCGTGCCTGAGGCTAAAAAGCTTTCTGAGATTTCGTTTGATGAAATGTTAGAGCTTGCATCATTAGGTGCTAATGTTTTACACAATCGTTCAGTTGAAATGGCAAAAAAATATAATGTAAATATGTGCGTTCGTTCCAGCATCACCCGTGCTGAGGGAACATTCGTTAAGGAGGTTGTAAAAATGGAATCAATGGTAGTAAGAGGGGTAACAAAGGACAATGATGTTGCAAGAATTTCACTTTGCAACATTGAAGATACACCGGGAAAAGCATTTAGAATTTTCTCGCTTTTAGCAAAGCACAATATAAATGTTGATTTAATCATTCAGTCAATCGGAAGAGAAAACACAAAGGATATAAGCTTTACGGTTTCAGAGGGTAATTTGCAGGAAACGCTTGACCTTTTCAAAAATAACAAAGACGCTATCGGATATGGCGATATAAGCTATAACACAGATGTTTCAAAGGTTTCAATAGTTGGTGCGGGCATGGTAACAAACCCGGGCGTTGCAGCTAAAATGTTTGAAGCTTTATATGATGCACACATTAACATTCATATGATTGCAACATCTGAAATCAAGGTTTCTGTTTTGATTGATCAGGGAATGGAAAACAAGGCAATAAAAGCAATTCACGATAAATTCGAACTTGCATAAGAATGTATAAAAAAATAGTCTGTAGCATTTGCTACAGACTATTTTTTATATAACTCGGTTATAATCTTAGCTCCATTTTTTCGTCCTGATATAATTTCGTCTTCTTTTCCGTCAGGAATAAACATAAGCCCTATATAAACATCTTCAATAGCAAATTCCATATCTGAAAGAAGCTTGCTTCCCCTAAGATTTATTGCAACAGGCTTTTCGTTAAAATAGACTATGCTATCCTTATCAAAGGAAGATAAATCAACAAATTCATTTAAATCACATAGAAAATCCTTAGCCTTAAAGCGGTCGTAGTTAATATCGTCCATCATAACGACATCAGCATCGGCATACGCCATTATGCCTTCTACTTGCTCTAGGTAAATTGAATCCTCATTGCTTTCTCCTGATGAAGTTACATAAAAAGGTTTTCTTGCAACGACTTTTTCTCCGTTTCCGTCAATATCGTCAACAAAGCTACCTAATTTGCTTTCCAGATTAATTTCGCCTGTTGTTTCAACTCTTGAAAAAACAGTCATAATCTTAGCATCACAGGGAATGTCTGGCACGGAAATGCATTTAAAAGCTAAAATTATAAGAATAACTAGAACTGAGATGACCATGGTTGACCACTTGTGGTAATACCAAAAGTTTTCAACAGACGATAAAAACGAGAACTTTTTCTTTTCTTCACTCATATTGTTTTCCTCACAGAAAGTTTAATTAAGGTTATTATACCATAAAAGGCAGATATAGTCAATATTGCGGAGAGGATAAAAGTGCCTCGCTTTTTATTAAGCGAGGCAAGATTTTAATTTTTAGTTATCAAAATATAAAAGCTTATATGCTGGTATGTCAAGTGCTTTTGCAATCTTAAAAAGCGTATCAAGAGAAATTGCTTTATAAATGTTTGGTGCTTCAATTTGACCAACAAAAGATACCCCGCAACCTAATATTTCGGCAAGCTGTTCCTGGGTTAGAGATTTAAGTTTTCTATAATATGCAATTTTAAGCCCAATCTTGATATAATCTTCCTTAAATTCAATATTCATCATATCACCCAATATAATTTTATACTATTGACAGACAAATATAAATATGATATTATTAACATAATTATTAGTTGTATAGTAACAATGATTAGTTCGTATTTTAATAAAAAGGAGAAATAGAAATGATGACAGAAAAGGAAATCTCAATTTTTTGTAAAAACATAAAATATTTAAGGGAGAAACATAATTTAAAAAAGCAGGAAATGGCAGACATTTGTGGAGTTAATATTCCATCTTTAGAGAAAATTGAAAAAGGTATATTGCCTGATTCAATCTCTATTGATATTGTCATAAATTTATACAGACATTTCAACATCTCGCCTGAAAAGTTTTTTGCTCCTTTAGATAAATAAAAATCTTGTCATTATGACAAAGCTTCTTAAAGCTTTTGATTTTTTTCGGCGCAGGGGTTTAAATTGTTTGCATAACAGTAAAAAGGTCTTTACACATTTTGTGCAAAGACCTTTTTTGGCGGAGCCTTCGAGATTTGCCCTGCGGGCACTGTTGTAACATCGGCTCATTCATCGCAAAGTATTGCTCGAATTTGCCGTGTTACTGCCACTCCTTATTGCTCGCTTCATCTGCCACTGGCAGCGCTCGCAACCGTCCCTCTCTTGCCGGTTCCCGGAGCCCGGGTTCAAATCTCTTACATAACAATAAAAAGCCTTCACACAAAATGTGTGAAGACTTTTTTTGGCGGAGTTGGAGAGATTTGAACTCTCGCGCCGGTTACCCGACCTACACCCTTAGCAGGGGCGCCTCTTCAGCCAACTTGAGTACAACTCCAAACTGAATTTAGAAACAATATTAAATAAAAAATGGCGGAGAGGGTGAGATTCGAACTCACGGTGCTTGCGCATCACTAGTTTTCAAGACTAGCTCCTTAAACCGCTCGGACACCTCTCCGCGCCACATAACGAACTTATTATAACAGTTAAATTGCGGTTTGTCAAGACTTTTTTATCAAAACTTTAAAAGCTTTTTCGCATTTTCATATTTTATTTTATTTTTTTCGCTTTCTGAAAGTCCTAAAGAATCCAACTGGTAAAGCTCCATATCAGGAGAATGCCACGGACAGTCCGTTGCAAACAGGATTTTATCAACACCGTGTGCCTCTAAAATTGCCAACTGCATAGGCTTTGGACAAGTGCCGTATCCAAATGCGGTGTCCATATAAATTGGTGTTTTGCAAAGATATTTTATCGTGTCTTGTCCCATTCCCTGACTTCCCCAATGTGCCGCAACAACAGGGGTGTCAAGCCATAAAAGAGCCTTTGCCAGACGCTCAGGTGTTGCGTGGTAGGGAGGCATATAGCCGTAGTCCTCGCCCGCGTGAAAAACAACAATTAACCCAAGCTCTGATGCTTTTTTGTAAATCGGCTTCATTTTTTCGTCATCCACAAAAAATCCCTGATACTCAGGATGAAACTTAATACCTTTAAGCCCAAGCGACTTTATTCGCTCAAGCTCATATAAAGCATCAACGCTTTCGGGGAAGACCGAACCGAAAGGGATAAGCTCATCGCTTTTTAAAGACGATGCAAAATCGTTAACCGCCCCTTGCTGTTTAGCGTTTGTAGCAATGCCTAAAACCACGGATTTATCGACTTTTGTTTCTTTCATAAGCCTTTTTAAATCAGAAGCCGTGCCATCTGTATACGGCATTAAACCGCTTGTGTTAGTAAGTGTTTCCATCGCTCTTTGCGCGATTTTATCAGGGAAACAATGTGTATGAAAGTCTATAACCATTTTCTTGTCTCCAAATTTAAATTGTGTAGTCTAAAACCTCTCTTGACTCTACTACAGAGCGAATAAACTCGCGTGCCTTTTGGTGCTCCGGATGAGTGTCATAAATCTTCAAATCATCAAAGGAATTAAATTTTGTAACTAAGCCAACCTCAAATGCGCCCTCTTTTTCGTTTAAGCCGACATCAAGCTCAACAATTTGAGGGATATGCTTAGGAAGTGCCTCTAACATTTCCTTTATGCGCTTTGCATTTTCCTTAAGGTTTTCTTCTTTTAGTTTCCACATTACGACATGTCTTATCATTTTTTATTCTCCTTTATATATCTATTTCCGACACATTAAAGTCGGGTATAAAACTTAATTTAGCCGTGTCGCCCTCCTGAATGTAAGCGTTTTCAAAGCCTAATTCTAAGGCGAAGTCTATTAGTTTTTGATACTCAATATCAAAGACCTTTCTGTTTATTTCAGGGTGTGATACTAAAGCCGGTGTCGGCGTAAATTGGTTCATTATGCTTAAATAGATTTGGTCTTTAAATTTAGCCAGATATTTTAAAACCCTTTTAGAATCCGAAATACAATTCGGGAGCATTAAATGACGGACAATCACGCCTTTTTGCATCAAGCCGTTTTCATCAAAAACACATTCTGGATTTTGCCTGATCATCTCAGAAAGTGCCGCCTTTACAATGTCGGGATAGTCGGGTGCGTGCGAGTATTTTTTTGCCAAATCGTGTGATATGTACTTAAAATCGGTAAGGTAGATATCAATTAACCCGTCGGCGTGCCTTAACGATTCTACGCTTTCGTATCCGCTTGTGTTGTACACAAACGGGATTTTTATGCCGTTTTTCTTTGAAAGCTCAACCGCCTTTAAAATTTCAGGCAAAAAGTGTGTAGGTGTTACTAAGTTTATGTTGTGAGCACCTTTTTCATAAAGTTTAAAGAAAATATCGCACAGGCGGTTAAAGTCTGCCTCTTTTCCCATATTACTACGGGAAATCTCATAATTCTGGCAGTAAACACAACCTAAATTACAGCCTGAGAAAAACACAGTCCCCGAGCCTTTTTCGCCTGATATTGACGGCTCTTCCCACATATGAAGCGAAGCTCTTGTAACTTTAGGTAAAATTCCTCCGCGACAAAACCCCTTTTCGCCTTTTTTTCGGTTGACCTTGCAGTTTCTGGGGCAAATACTGCAAGACGATAAATCAAAAATCATTCGTTAATCGCCTCAGAGAGAGCCTTTGCAAGCTGGTCGGGACATGAAGTACCTCTTCCGCCACAGACTGTGCCTTCTAAAAGGCAAATAATCTCTTTTGCATCTCTTCCCTCGGCAAGCTTTGAAACGCCTTTTGTGTTACCGCTGCATCCGCCTAAAAAGCGGATATTTCTAACCTTTTTGTTTTCGTCAATCTCAAATTTTATCTGCATAGAGCAAACGCCGTGCGTTTTAAATGTATATTCCATATTGTTTCTCCTTTTTAGTTTACAATCCATTTTTTTGGAACAAAAAGCTCGTTGAATTTATAAATTGCAAAGTTGTCGGTCATACCTGCGATGTAGTCTGTAACAGTCTGTTCAAGACCGAAACGAGAAATTGATTCTTCGTGTCCTTCGGGCAAAAGCTCAGGTTTATTCATAAAGGTTTCAAAGAGCATCAAAACAACATCTTTTGCCTTTTTATCCTCGCCTTTTGCGGCAGGGTTTGTGTAGACTGCCTCAAACATAAAGTCGCGAAGCGACATCATAGCGTCTGAAATTTCGTCGGACATCTCAATGCACGGCTTGTCAAAGCTCGTTTTTATAATATCGCAAATCATAGTGTCAATCCTGTCGCCATGAGTTTTGCCCAAAAGCTTTACGCACTTTTTGGGAATTGCACACTCTTTTATAATCCCGCCGCGGATTGCATCGTCAATATCGTGGTTTATGTAGGCAATCCTGTCTGCGAGCTTAATTATTTTACCCTCTAAGGTTTTGGCTTCGTTGTCGCCTGCGTGGTTTAAAACGCCGTCCCGCACTTCGTGTGTTAAGTTAAGACCTTTTCCGTCTTCTAAATAGTCTATAACCCTGAGGCTTTGCTCATAGTGGCGAAAACCGTTTTTACAAATTGCATCTAAAACATTTTCTCCGGAATGCCCGAATGGAGTGTGCCCTAAATCGTGAGCAAGCGATATTGCCTCTGCTAAATCCTCGTTTAGCTTTAGTGCACGGGCAATGGTTCTTGCAATCTGCGAAACCTCCATTGTGTGAGTTAAGCGAGTTCTGTAGTGGTCGCCTTCAGGAGCTAAAAAAACCTGTGTTTTATGCTTTAACCGTCTGAAGGATTTTGCGTGGATGACCCTGTCGCGGTCGCGTTGAAAATCAGTTCTTATTTCGCACTTATCCAAAGGTTTTAGTCTGCCTTCTGAATTTTCAGACAGTGCGGCATAGGGGGATAGGTTGTCCCTCTCCATCTTTTCCGTCATCTCTCTGATTGTCATATGCGCACCACCTTTACAGTTTATAGAAGTATTATACTATAATTTAAGAGCTTTTTCAATATGTGAAGAAAAAAAGGCTGTAGCAAATTTGCTACAGCCTTTGTGTTTTTAATTAGTCGACCAAAACTGTAAGTTCTGATTTTACATCATCTGCAATTTCAATTCCTAAAAGGTCAGCTTCTGCCATATTTATCATTTTTGCATATTCACGCATTGTTTCAATAGGTGTATCCGAAATTTTCTGACCGTTTAAAATTTTGTTTGCCATCTGTGCTGTCTGCTGACCGAGCAGTGTGTAGTTAACGCCGACTGTTGCAAATGCACCGTCTTTAACTAATGAATCTGCACCTGCGTAAACAGGGATTTTAGCGCCGTTTGTTACGCTTATAAATGTCGGCATAGCAGAAGCTACCATATTGTCTGTCGGAATAAATATTGCGTCAACCTGTTCTGCTAAAACACTTGCTGTCTGCTGAATGTCTGCTGTTGATGAAATTGTTGATTCTTTGTACGCGATGTTATTTTTATCACAGTATTCCTTAGCGGATTTCATTGTTGCAACAGAGTTAACCTCGCTTGAGTTGTAGAAAAGACCAAATGTTTTAACATCAGGTGTTAAAACGGAAGCGAGTTTAAAAATATCGTCTACAGGAACAACATCTGATACACCGGTAACATTTTTGTCAGGTGCGTCAAGTGATGATGTTAAGCCTGCTTCAACTGGAGTACTTACTGCCGCAAAAACAATCGGAATTGTAGATGTTGCAGCAAGAGCTGCCTGAGCAGTTGGTGTTGCGATAGGAATAATCATATCAACATTTTCACCTACTAAACTCTGCATAATAGATGGAAGAGTAGAAACTTCACCGTTGGCATTTTTTTCTATAAATTCAACATTTGCATTTATTTTATAGAACTCATCCTTAATTGATTCGTTAATTTCGTTTAGTGATGGGTGGTCAGCTAATTTTACAAGACCTATTTTAATTTTACCATCGTCATTAGGACCGCAACCTGCCATTCCAAGCACTAAAACAAGTGAAAGCGCAAGAACTAAAATCTTTTTTAACTTCATTTTAAAACCTCCAATAATAATTATATAAAAATATGATACAATACTAACATATATGCATTAAAAAGTCAAGAAAAATCTGGTATATTCTAATTTAAAACAAATTGTTAAATTTTAATAATGCTTTGACATAAAGTTTAATTTATGGTATACTGAAAATTGGATTATTTTGGTCTCTACTTAATTTTATTGAGGTGAAGTATTTTGAAGAAACTTTTAGAAAAAATCCTGGGTTCATATAGCGACAGGGAGCTTAAAAGAATACGCCCCTTAGCAGACAAGGTAATGGGCTTAGAGGATGAATATAGCAAGCTTTCAGATGAGGAGCTAAAAGGAAAAACAAGGGAATTTCGCTTGCGTTTAGGTGCGGGCGAAACATTAGACGATTTGCTTCCTGAAGCGTTTGCAACAGTTCGTGAGGCATCCTGGCGTGTTTTAGGGATGAAACACTTTTATGTTCAGATTTTAGGCGGTATTATTCTTCATCAGGGAAGAATTGCCGAGATGAAAACAGGTGAGGGTAAAACTTTAGTTTCAACTCTTCCGGCATATTTAAATGCACTTTCGGGAAAAGGTGTTCATATTGTTACAGTGAATGACTACCTTGCAAAGCGTGATAGTGAATGGATGGGCAAGGTCTTTAAGTTTTTGGGCTTAACTGTCGGCTTAATTATTCATGAGGTCGAGCAGGGCGACAGAAAAAAAGCTTATAACGCAGACATCACTTACGGAACAAACAACGAGTTCGGATTTGACTATCTTCGCGACAATATGGTTATTTATAAAGAGCAGATGGTTCAAAGAGGACAAAATTTTGCGATTGTCGATGAGGTTGACTCAATCTTGATAGACGAAGCAAGAACCCCGCTTATTATTTCAGGTGCAGGCGATAAGTCGACCGAGCTTTACCAGATTGTTGACAGATTTGTTAAAGGCTTAAAGGCTTACAAGGTTGCAGAAGCAGACGCAAAACAATCAGATGACGATATCGATGCAGATTATTTAATAGATGAAAAGGGAAAAACTGCAACGCTTTTAAAATCGGGTATTGAAAAGGCAGAGCGTGCGTTTAATGTTGAAAACCTTTCAGACCCTGAGAATATGACGCTTTCGCATCACATAAATCAGGCACTGAAGGCATACGGAACAATGCTTCGCGACCGCGACTATGTTGTAAAAGACGGTCAGGTTATAATTGTTGACGAATTTACAGGCCGTATGATGTTTGGCCGTCGCTACAGCGATGGATTACATCAGGCAATTGAGGCTAAGGAAAATGTTAAGGTTGAGCGTGAAAGCAAAACACTTGCTACAATCACTTTCCAGAACTATTTCAGGTTATATACAAAGCTTTCAGGTATGACGGGTACGGCACAGACAGAAGAAGCAGAATTTCAGGAAATTTACAAGCTTGATGTTATTGTTGTTCCAACAAACAAGGAGCTTGCAAGACAGGATTTACCTGACGCTGTTTACAAGACGGAAAGCGGAAAATTCCGTGCGGTAGTTGAGCAGGTAAAGGAATGTAATGAAAAAGGTCAGCCTGTTTTAGTCGGTACTGTTACGATTGAAAAGTCTGAGCTTTTGTCGGCGATGCTTAAAAGAAACGGCATAAAGCACGAGGTTTTAAATGCAAAATTCCACGAAAAAGAAGCAGAAATTGTAGCTCAGGCAGGAAAATTTGGTGCGGTTACAATAGCAACCAATATGGCAGGCCGTGGTACTGATATTATGCTTGGCGGTAATGCTGAGTTTATGGCAAAGCACGAAATGAAGCGTCAGGGCTTTTCTGACGAAATGATAGTTGAGGCAACAGGCTTTGGCGAAACTGACAACGAAGAAATTCTAACTGCAAGAAGCACATTTTCTGAACTTTTGAAAAAATTTAAAGAAGAAATTGCGCCTGAGGCAGACAAGGTAAGAGATGCGGGCGGTCTGTTTATTATAGGTACAGAAAGGCACGAATCAAGACGAATTGATAATCAGCTTCGTGGTCGTGCAGGTCGTCAGGGCGACCCGGGAACATCTAAATTCTTTGTTTCATTAGAAGATGACTTAATGCGTCTTTTCGGCTCTGACAGAATTCGCGGTGTGGTTGACAAGTTAGGTTTGTCTGAAGATGACGCGATAGAAAACGGTATGCTCACAAACGCGATTGAAACATCTCAAAAGCGTGTTGAGGGAAGAAACTTCGATATAAGAAAGCATGTTCTGCAGTATGACGATGTTTTAAATCAGCAAAGAGAGGTTATTTATTCTCAGCGTCAGAAGGTGCTAGACGGCGACAGTGTAAAAGACAGCATCTTAAATATGATTTCTGACTATACAGATGAGGTAATTGTTCGCTTTACAGGCGAGGACGAGGATGCCCAAAACTGGAATTTAACAGGCTTAATTGAGCATTTAGAGAGTGTTTATTTGGAAAAGGATTCGGTTTCGTTTACAGACGATGAAATAGCGGATCTAACAAGAGAGATTTTAAAAGATACGCTTATTTCAAAGGCAACTGAATACTATGAAACGCGTGAAGAAGAGTTCGGCTATGAAACAATGAGGGAAATTGAGCGTGTTGCACTTCTTCGCACGGTTGACAGCAAGTGGATTGACCACATCGATGCTATGGAGCAGTTAAAGAACGGAATTACGCTTCGTGCATATGGTCAGCATGACCCTGTTGTTGAGTACAAGTTTGAAGGCTTTGATATGTTTGAAGAAATGATTGGCGCAATCAGGGAGGACACATTAAAGCTTATATACCACGCAAGAGTTGAAAAACCGGTTGAGCGTGTTCAGGTTTTAAAGCCTGCCGACACGGGAAGTGATGGCACGCTTGCTCCGACGCAAAGAAAAGCAGGAGATAAAATAGGAAGAAATGACCCTTGCCCTTGCGGTTCGGGTAAAAAGTATAAAAAGTGCTGTGGCATAGATGCAGATTAAATTGTGAGAGGGATGAAATAATGATAGTTGAGTTCGACAGATATCGCCTTGATATAGAGTCGATGGAAAAGGACATTTATGAGATGGGGGATTCACTTTGAAATCGCAAAGCTTGAATCTCAGATTGAAGAATTAGAAAAAGAATCTGCAAAGGAAGGCTTTTGGGATGATTTAGAAAATTCTCAGAAGGTTTTGCAAAAAACGAAACAGTTAAAAGATAAGGTTGCATCCTTTAACACTTTAAAAGGCGAGTGGGAGGATTTATCAACCTTAATCGAGCTTGCAATCGACGAGGATGATGAATCTTTGCTCCCTGAGATTGAAGAAAGCTTTAACACGCTTACAAAAAATCTTGAAAAAATGAGGCTTGACACTCTCCTTTCAGGAAAATATGATGCAAATAATGCCATAATTTCAATCCATCCGGGCGCAGGCGGAACAGAGGCACAGGACTGGGCACAGATGCTTCTTCGTATGTATCAGAGATGGGGCGAAAGACGAGGATTTACAGTTGAAACCTTAGACTTTTTGGCAGGCGACGAGGCAGGCGTTAAAAGTGTTACAATACAGCTTAGCGGTGCGAATGCGTACGGTTACGCAAAGTGCGAAAAGGGTGTTCACAGATTAGTAAGAATTTCGCCGTTTGACGCTTCGGGAAGACGCCACACATCGTTTGCATCAGTTGATGTTATGCCTGAAATTGATGAGAATATTGAAGTAAACATAAATCCTGAGGATATAAGAGTTGATACATTCCGTGCAAGCGGTGCAGGCGGTCAGCATATCAATAAGACGGATTCTGCAATCCGTATGACGCATATTCCGACAGGTGTTGTTGTTGCATGCCAGAACGAACGCTCTCAGCACCAAAACCGTGAAACGGCAATGAAAATGCTAAAAGCCAAGCTTTTTGAGATGGCAGAGCGTGAGCAGATGGAAAAAATTGAGGACTTAAAGGGCGATATGAAGGACATTGCCTGGGGAAGCCAGATAAGGTCTTATGTTTTTCATCCATACAATATGGTTAAAGACCACAGAACGAATTTTGAAATGGGAAACATAGGTGCTGTAATGGACGGCGATTTAGATGGTTTTATCAATGAATACTTAAAAGGTGCAAACGCAGGAAATTTAAATCTTAAATAAACAAAACGGAACTCAAATCTGAGTTCCGTTTTTTTTTATATTATTTACAATAATTATCAATATAACTTTCAATTGCCCTGTCAATAATCTCAATAGCTTCCTTAGCACCCTTGATTTCGCTTACTGCGGTTTGCTTGTTTTCGAGTGCTTTATAAACTGTGAAAAAGTGAATCATTTCATCAAAAACATGAGGCGGCAGCTGAGAAATATCAGTATATGTGTTATAGCTGGGGTCATCAAAAGGAATAGCAATAATCTTTTCGTCGGCGCGACCGTTATCAATCATAGATATAACGCCAATAGGGTAGCAATTGACCATTGTCAATGGGAGTATGCTTTCAGAACACAGCACCAAAACATCTAGCGGGTCTAAGTCATCAGCATAGGTTCTCGGTATAAATCCGTAATTTGCGGGGTAGTGAGTTGAGGTATACAAAATCCTGTCAAGCTTTAAAAGACCTGTTTCTTTATCAAGCTCGTATTTGTTTTTACTGCCCTTTGAAATTTCGATAATTGCCATAAAATTATCTTTTGAAATTCTTTTTGGACTGATATCGTGCCAGATATTCATAAAATCTCCTTACTCAGAATTTGTAGTGTAAAAAGCACTATCTTTCTGTACAAATTGTGTCATTATAATAATATTATATCACTTTTTTTATTTTTTTCAATACTTTTTATGATTGTGTGAGTATATATAAAAATTTTTAATGTATTTGTCATTATTGTTATTATTTATATTGACAAAAAAAGACTTCCTTGATATAATAAAAAAAGCAAACAAAACAAGAAATATAAGCAAAGAAAATGTATAGAGTGAGGTGTTTCATACAAATGCTTGCTATAAAAAATGCTACTCTGGTAATGCGCGACCATTATATTCCTGATGCAGTGTTGATTGCAAAGGACGGTGTGATTACCGATTTTGGCCCGGCAAAAAGTGTTACTATTCCTGATGGATGTAAGGTGATTGATGCAGGTGGTCTTTATGTAGGCCCCGGTCTTATAGATATTCATACCCATGCTGACGGGGATACATATTTTCACGATGATCCCGTAAAATGCTCCGAAACACTTTTAAACCACGGTGTTACATCGGTTCTTCCGGCACTTTTTTACAGTATGAATAAAGAGGAGCATCTTAATGCTCTTAAAAAGTATAAAGATGAAAAAGCAAAAGGTAACTGCAAAAACATTATCGGTGTTTATATGGAAGGCCCTTATTTGAATCCTGATTTTGGCTGTGATAAAGAGAAGAATGTGTGGAAGGATGCCATAAGGGAAGAGGATTATGCAGAGGTTGTAGAAGAGGCAAAGGACTTTGCAAAGGTATGGTGCGTGGCACCTGAACGAGAGGGTATTTTGGATTTTGTAAAATATGTTAAACGAGAGATACCTGAAATTGTATTTTCCGTTGCTCACTCCGAGGCAACTCCCGAGCAGATTGAAGCGTTAATGCCTTACGGCTTAAAACTCGGCACACACCATACAAACGCTACGGGTACACTTGAAAATTACCCCGAGGTCCGCGGTGTTTGTGTTGATGAAACGGTTAATTTCAATGACAGTATTTATGCCGAGCTTATATGCGACTCCAAGGGTGTTCATGTACATCCCTATATGATAAGGCTTGTAAAGAAAATAAAAGGTCAGGACAAGATAATACTTATTGCTGACTCATTTGTGGCTGACGGCCCACCTATCCCCGGCCTTGAAGATGCTTTCGATATAAACTTTGACTGGGGCGGCGACATTGCCGGTTCCAAGCTTACACTTGACATAGCCTGCCACAATATGATGATACACACGGGCGGTTCTGTGTGTGATGTGTTTAAATATGCATCCTTTAACCCTGCAAAGCTTCTGTCGCTTTGCGACCGTGGTGAAATTGCAAAAGGCAAGCGTGCTGATATTGTATTGGTCGACTACCAGTTTGATGTAAAACATGTCATTTTAGGTGGCGAGCAGATAAAATAAAAAAAATATGAATTTATAAAAGGAGAGAAAAAAATGAACAATTTTATTACCGATCCGGCAACAAAATTTGATTTTCAGCCTCATGAATTTGTTCCTTTCAAGGACAAAAAGGTTTGCGAATATGTTCGCAGCTTAAGTGGCAAAGATCTTGAAAAAAGAGAACCCTGGTGGCATCCGGAATTTAACGTAAAAGTTATGATGAATCCCCATCCTGTTCTCATCGCAACACTTTTTGAGCGCCTTCGTGCAGCATCAGAAGCAGGCAAAAGCTTTACTATGATACTTGGTAACCCTGAGCCTGACACCTATATTCCGCTTGCACAGCTTATCAACTACTTCGGTATAGACTGCCGCAAAGTTCACCTTGTTGCAGAGGATGAATGGGCAGATGAATCAGGCAACATTGCTCCTATTACATACGAAGCAGGTTTTGCACATTCAATGATTAAATATCTTTATTATCAGATTGATGAAAAACTCCGTATGCCTATGGAAAATGTTCACTTCCCCACAAATGCAAACATCAAGGATTATTCAAAAATCATTGATGATATAACAGAGGGTACAGGTGCTGATATTGCATCCACATCTCCCGGATGGGCAGGTCATATGGCTTTCGTTGATCCTATTCCTGAATTCATCGGCAGCGGTGATATTGAAGAATGGCTTAACCAGCCTGCACAGATTGTAAAACTTCATCCAATGACCATTATGCAAAACTCCTTGAACGGTACATTCGGTCAGTCGGGTGATATTGCAAACGTTCCGCCTTGCGCTGCAACCATCGGTCCACTCGATGTTATGCGTGCAAAAGAAAGAATTGAGGTTCATGCACTTGCAACCTGCGGTACTTTCTCGTCATGGCAGAGAATGACAAGCCGTCTTTGCACACACGGTCCAATCACTCCTTATCTCCCAAGCTCAATGCTCCAGACCAAGAAAACACAGGTTTATATAAGCGAAGAGCTTGCAGCACCATTCGAGTGTTGGGAAAAAGTAGGATATTAATATATCGTTTTTTGATTATGACTGAAAGGGGTAAAACAAAGTGAAGGTTGCGTTTTACGAAAAGGAAATCACACCTCCGTTGGGTTCTTCGATTCCGGGCTACTTCAATTTAAGAAGGGCTTCAGATGTAAAAGACAGATTATATGCGAGAAGTGTAGTATTTCAAAGCGGCGACACCACAACAGCTATAGTAGCTATGGATACATGCGTTGTTAATGAAAATTTGCACAAAAAGGTTGCAGCAAGAGTAGAAAAATATACAGGAATTAAAGAAGAAAATTTAGTTGTTGCTGCTATTCATACACATACCGGATGCCCAACTGTTACAGGTAATATAGAAGATGAGGACCCGTTAGTTCGTGAGGATCAGGAGGGATACTTTGCGGTAGTGAGCAATTTAATTGCAGACTGTGTGATATTGGCGTATAAACGCCTTGAAGAAAGTACCCTTTCGTTTGGCAGCGGTGAAGTACACGGGATATCATTCTGCCGTGATTATTTCATGAAGAATGGTACACCGAGAACTAATCCGCCAAGATGTGATGAAAACATTGAAGGTCAAGTAACCGAGATCGACCCGCAACTTCCCGTGCTTTTTGTTAAAGATGCAAACGGAAATCCCACAGGTGCACTTATTTCTTTCGGTTGCCATCTGGATTGCGTTGATGGTACTGAACTAAGTGGCGACTTTGCGTCTATCTTATCAAAGGAACTTAAAAAAGTATATGGTCAAGATTTTGTAACAGTCTTTTTGATGTCTTGCAGTGGAAATGTAAACCACTTTGATGTTACAAGAAAATCTGACCCGGCAGACCATTATGTTATGATGGGAAAATACATAGCCGGTGAAGCTTTGAAGGTTATTGCAAGAGCGGAAGAAATCAAGGATGATACATTGATAGTTGCATCAAAATGGATAAAAATTCCTAGACGAGAAATTTCTCAGCAGATGGTAGATGATGCTAAACATGTTATAGCTACGGTAAAAATGGACACCAACGTAAAACTGGCAGCAGATGGCACAGCTAAGGACCAGTATGAGCTTGCTATGGCGAAAAAACTTATGAATGTCTATGAGGGACCAGAGGTTTTTGATTTTTTAGTTCAGGTTATAAGGATTGGCGATTTTGCCCTTTACGCAATGCCAGGTGAACCATATCTTCAGTTTGGTAAAATGATAAAAGAAAAGGCTCCGACAGATAAGTTTATGGTAGGTACACTATGTAACAGAAGCCCTGGATATATGCCAACGCGTGATATTTTCTATGAAGGAATTTATCCTGCAAGAATAGGCAGCAATCGCTTACATTCGGAAGCAGGTTATATGATTTCGGATGAGCTTATAAAGATGGCGAAATCGATATTTTAAAGAAAAATTGTGATATGAAAAAATGCAGTTCATTTGTTTGAATTGCATTTTTTTATTATAACAGATGCTTGACAAAATATCTTAAAAGTAATAATATAAAAAAGAGGTGAGGAAATGCTCGAGATTTTTTGCTGCGATATATCAAAATTTTCAGAAGAAGATTTTATAAGATTATACAGCTCAATAAGTAAAAACAGGCAAAAAAAAGCTGACAGATTGAAAAATGACAACGCAAAAAAATTATCTGTTGCGGCAGGGGCACTTTGCAGAAAAGTAATTGCCGAGCATTTTAACCTAAAACCCTCTGATGTAAATATTAAGAACAAAAGGAACGGAAAACCCTTTGCTGACGGTCTTGACATACATTTTAGCATAAGCCACTCTGCTCAGATGGCAATTTGTGCAATTTCGGATGTGCCTGTAGGGGTTGACATTGAAAAAATAAGGTCCGCACCGTCATCTGTGGTAGAAAGATGCTTTACCGAGGACGAAAAAGCTTATCTTGACAGTAAGGAAAAGGACAGAGATAAAAGGTTTTTTGAAATATGGACAAAAAAAGAAGCCTATGTAAAAATGACGGGAAGAGGAATAAAGGATTTTTCAGAACTTAATATTATAAAAAGATTTGGAATTTGTACTAAGGAATACAATGGTTATATGATTTCTGTTGCACGGGAAAATAAAAATGTTTATGAATTTGAAATAACGAAAAAAAGGCTGTAGCTTATGCTACAGCCTTTAGTTTTAGTCACAACAATGATGATTGTCGCATTCTACAAAATCGCAGTTATCTCTTTCAGGCGGGAAGAACTCGTCAAATGGGAAACAGATTTTGTCGAACAAATTGCAGGGTGAATCATCGCAGGCAGGCGAGCATTCCTTTTCGGGAACACAGAAATCATAAGACGGAATTAAAAGCTGAACGCTTCTTTCAATACGGACTATTGAGAAAAGACCGATTGAAACGAAAACACGCTTTCTTTCGCCACTTAAAACGAGTCTGTCATCAAACACATTGCAGATGCACTCAGGAATTGTGGTGAAGTCTAAATCGTCTGCACAGCAACACATTTTATCTTCTAAGTCAACGACTTTAGCAGACAAACAGAGTGGATCAACCACTTCAACTACTGCTTTTGGCATATTTGTTTTCTGCCATAACTGTTCGTCAAAACTATCGTAACTGTAGCGTGATTCAAACACCTTTGCGTTACCCTCTGAACCGAATAAAATAACCTTTTTGTCAAATGTAGCTAAGCCCTCAACGGTTGTAGGTTTTCCTACGCCTAAGAAAACATCTAGTGTAATTTTAAAGAAGAACTTGATGTCAACCGTGTAGTATCCTCTGTTGAAGGGAATAGGCTCAACATCAGGGAAAGCCCAGATGATTTCTGACTTTCTGCACTTAACATTAACTGCTTTGTCAACCAGTTCCTGACCGCAGGCGGTTAAGAACACACGAGCATCTTCTATACAGTCTTTATCCTTGCATGAATCATAAATTTTATCGGTATGTATGCAAACCGAATCCCTGATATCCTCGCATAGCGATGATGCTGAGGAGTAGCGTTTTTCTCCCATAATATGCCTCCTAAATTATTATTTGAGAATTATCTCTACAACATAATATGAAAAGTGCTTTAGATTGTGAACGATCGTGCATGTACAATTTTGGCGAAATAAATAAATTTTTAGGGACTGGCAAACCGCAGTTTTTTTAACATATAATTTTTACATATAAAATTTAAGAGGTAAAAATTATGTTTTCTTCAATGGCTTTTGCACTTATGTATTTTTTAAAATACGGACTTTTCCTGATTTCTTATGTATCAGGGCAGAACAATTTCCCGAAACCGCTTTCGCAAAGCGAGGAAAGGCATTATTTAGAGCTTTGTGCAAAGGGGGATAAGGAAGCAAAAAATATACTTATTGAAAGAAATTTAAGGCTTGTTGCCCATATTGCGAAAAAATATAATCAAGTGTCAGGCTGTGATGATGAGGATTTGATTTCAATCGGCACAATAGGCTTAATAAAGGCAATTTCCTCATTTGACTATAAAAAGCAAGCCCGTCTTGCAACTTATGCTGCAAGATGCATTGAAAACGAGATTTTAATGACAGTAAGGGCAGGAAAGAAACAAAAACAGGAGGTTTCCTTAAACGAATGTTTAGGGCACGACACCGATGGAAACGAAGTAACCTTTATGGACATTTTAGCGTCAAGCGATGAGGAAATTGCAGACAGAGTCGGAACAGACATGGATATAGAAAAGCTGAAAGGGTACATAAAGGAGTATCTATCCCCCAGAGAACAGGAAATAATAATAAAAAGATACGGACTCGGAGAAAAGGCATATACTCAGCAGGAAATCGCAAAAAAATTAAACATTTCAAGGTCTTATGTTTCCCGCATTGAGAAAAGGGCAATTAGCACGCTTTCCAAGTGCTTTAAAGAGTATAAATAGAAGATTATTTTGCTTGACACAAAGCCTTTCGCGTGGTAAAATATATGTGTTAGAATTTGTTTAATTTTAAACGATTTTATCAAAAGAGGAAGGCTTTTTGCAACTGACGGAAAGTGGAGTACCACGGGGGAGCAAAAAAGCAAGATTTATGCCGACCGTCTGGGCAGTCCTATCCTTATCAAGATAGGTCTGCCCATTTTTAATTTTTATAAGCGGAGGATATGCAAATGAAAAAAGTTGGAATAATAATGGGAAGCGATAGCGATTTGCCTGTGGTTTCAAAGGCAATAGATAAGTTAAAGGAGTTTGGCGTGCCCACAGAGGTGCATGTATATTCTGCTCACAGAACACCTGTAGAGGCAAAAGAATTTTCAGAAAGTGCGAGAAGAAACTGCTTCGGCGCAATTATTGCCGCTGCAGGAAAAGCGGCACACTTAGCAGGTGCAATTGCGGCAAACACAACAATTCCTGTAATAGGAATTCCTGTAAAATCGTCAACGCTAGATGGCTTAGATGCACTTTTATCAACGGTTCAGATGCCATCAGGCATACCTGTTGCAACTGTTGCAATAGATGGTGCTGAAAATGCAGCTCTTTTAGCAATACAGATTTTAAGCGTTGAGGATAGTGTACTTGCGAAAAAATTAGATGATAACCGTTTAGAAAACACTAAAAAGGTTTTAGAAAAAAACGCTAAAATAGAAAAAGAATATAACTAAGTAAAAACAAATCGAAAAATTTTACGGAGGTGCCACAGTGGGTGGATTTTTTGGAACAGTAAGCAAGCGTGATGCTATATCTGATGTTTTTTTTGGCACAGATTATCACTCTCATTTGGGAACAAAAAGAGGTGGAATGGCAGCAGTAAACGAGGAAACGGGGCTTCAAAGAGATATTCATAATATTGAAAACTCCCCTTTTAGAACTAAGTTTGCAAAAATTTTTGATGAAATGCACGGAAACAGTGCTATAGGCTGCATAAGTGATAGCGACCCGCAGCCGCTTTTAATCCGCTCAGGCATAGGCACTTATGCAATTTGTATGGTTGGACTAATAAACAATTCCGAAGACCTTATAAAGCAGTATTTAACCTCATCCTCAGGCGGTCATTTTGGTGTTATGACAGGAGGTAGGGTAAACTCCACCGAGCTTGTTGCAGCACTTATAAACCAAAAGAAAAGCTTTGCTGAGGGCATAAAATTTGCTCAGGATGTAATTGACGGCTCGGCTTCGATTTTAATCTTAAGAGATAACGGAGCTATAATTGCTGCTCGTGATAAATATGGAAGATTGCCTATGGCAATCGGTAAAAATGATGATGGCTATTGTGTGTCATTTGAGTCCTTTGCATATCAAAAGCTTGATTATGAGGACGAAAGAGAGTTAGGACCGGGCGAAATCGTTGAAATTACGAAAGACGGAATAAAGGAGCTTGCCCCCGCAGGATGTGAGCTTAAGATTTGTTCGTTTCTGTGGGCATACTACGGATACCCTACATCAAACTATGAGGGCGTAAATGTAGAGATGATGAGATACAAAAACGGCGAGATTATGGCAGAGAACGATAAAATTGCCCAAAACGCCGAGGACATTGATTATATAGCAGGTGTACCGGATTCCGGAACCCCACACGCTATAGGCTATGCAAATAACAGTCATGTCCCATTTGCAAGACCTTTTATAAAATACACACCAACCTGGATGAGAAGCTTTACTCCCACAAAACAGGGGGATAGGGATAAAATTGCAAAGATGAAGCAAATTCCCGTAAATGAGCTTATACACGACAAAAAGCTCTTGTTTGTTGATGACTCAATTGTTCGCGGAACTCAGCTTAAAAAGACAGTAGATTTTCTTTATGAAAACGGTGCTAAGGAAGTTCATATGAGGTCGGCTTGCCCTCCTATTATGTACAGATGTAAATACCTTAATTTTTCAAGAGCAAATAGCGATTTAGAGCTTATTGCAAGGCGTACGATAATGGATTTAGAGGGCGAAGAGGGCTTTAAATATTTAGAAGAATACAGTGATTCTTCTACCGAAAGAGGTAAAAAGCTCAGGAAAACAATTTGTGAAAAGTTTAATTTTGCATCGCTTGAATTTCAGTCTTTAGAGGGAATTATAAAGGCTATAGGCTTACCGCCTTGTAAATTATGTACTTATTGCTGGAACGGCAAAGAATAAATAAAAAATTCTGAAAGGATAAAGAATATGAATAATTCAAAATCAGACAGCTATGCAGCAGCGGGTGTTGATATAACCGCGGGATACAGAGCAGTTGAGCTTATGAAAAAGCACATCGCAAGAACAGTTACCGAGGGCGTTTGCGGAAATGTCGGCGGCTTTGGCGGACTTTTTGAACTCGATGTTAAAGGTATGGAAAAGCCGGTTTTGGTTAGCGGAACTGACGGCGTTGGCACAAAGCTTAAAATGGCATTTTTGATGGACAAGCACGACACGGTTGGTATTGATTGTGTGGCAATGTGCGTTAATGACATTATTTGCTGTGGTGCAAAACCGTTGTTTTTCTTAGACTATATAGCATGCGGCAAAAACTACCCAGAAAAGATTGCCCAAATCGTTTCCGGTATTGCAGAGGGCTGTGTTCAGTCAGGTTGTGCTTTGATTGGTGGCGAAACCGCCGAGATGCCGGGCTTTTACCCTGTAGATGAGTACGATTTAGCAGGATTTTCAGTTGGCGTAGTTGACAAAGCTAAAATTTTAGACAATTCAAAAATTGAAGAGGGCGATGTTATTATTGCACTTCCGTCAAGCGGTGTTCACTCGAATGGTTTTTCATTGGTACGCCGTGTGTTTGATGTTGAAAATTGCGATTTACATAAAAAGTATGATGAATTAGGCGGTAAATCTTTAGGAGAAACACTTTTAACACCTACAAAAATTTATGTAAAGCCTATGCTTGCACTTTTTGATGAGGTTACTGTAAAAGCCGTTTCTCATATCACAGGCGGAGGCTTCTACGAAAATATTCCAAGAAGTATTCCAAATGGATTTGGCGCAAAAATTACAAAGAGTGCGGTTCGTGTTCTTCCTATCTTTGACCTTTTGGCAAAGGTTGGAAATGTTCCTGAGCGTGATATGTTTAACACCTTTAATATGGGTGTTGGTATGAGCGTTGTTGTGTCAAAAGCGGATGTCGACCGTGCTTTAGAGGTATTAAAAGCAAACGGCGAGGACGCATATGTAATCGGAGAAATTATTAAATCAGATGAGAGCGTGAAAATATGCTAAAAGCAAACATTGCGGTTTTAGTTTCAGGTGGCGGAACAAACCTTCAG
>JAZSJX010000033.1:0-18976 GCA_045534535.1 Congzhengia sp. | reverse complement strand
GGCTTTTTAACTTTCCTTTTGTCGGGCATAAGACAAGGCATAGCGATAGGTCTTTGCTGCATAGCAACCTTGTTTATACCCAAAAAGAAAATCGGACTGTATTTGTTATTTGTGCTTTTGGCAGCATCCATCCACAAGTCTGCTCTGATATTTTTGCCGGCATACTTTTTATATTATCTAAGAGCTGATGTAACTTCTATTGTAATAGTCTTTGTAATGGGCGTAATAACTTATGTGTTTAAGGAACAGATATTCGTTTTTCTCAATTCCAACGCCAGAATGTCGTATGAACAAACACAAACAGGCGGAACAATGCAGTATCTGTTTATAATTTTAAATATTATATTGGGACTTTTCTTCTATGACGATATGAAAGAAAATGATATGCTAAAATATTCATTTTTCTGCATATGTGTAACCGCTATGATTATCCCGATTATCCGCGTAAACCCTACACTTTTCAGACTATTTTATTACTATTATATATTTATAATGATTTTCGCACCGAATCTAATAGCTTCAATAAAAGATAGATTTACTAAAATAGTTGTTATTTACGGCTATTGCTTTGCATCACTTGTCTTTTTCTATAGATTCACAATGCTGCCTGATATTGATATTCTGCCATATATGTTTTTCTGGCAATAAGTTAAGCAGAACATTCAAAACGAGCACGAAACTAATTGGCATTTTAACTATGGTTAATATGAGGGATAGGTAACTAAACATATAAAAATTTATACTGCTCAACAATTTACAAAATTAAAGGAAAGGCGATAAAATGAAAGTTAAAGTTAACCAATTAAAGGCTGGTATGATTCTGTCATATCTGCAGATTTTTTTAAAAATTGCAGTCCAGCTTCTCTACACCCCACTTATGATAAAGCTCTTGGGTGCAAATGAATATGGTTTATATAACACTGTCTCATCTACCATAGCAATGCTTGGCATGTTAAATCTTGGTTTTAATGCGAGCTACATAAGATATTATTCCAAGTACAAAAAGGACAACGACACAGACTCCATAAGCAAACTAAACGGCTTATTTTTGGTTATATTCAGCGTCTTGGGTTTAATAAGCCTTGCGTGCGGATTATTTATGACATTTAATCTTAAGCTCATATTCGACACAGGACTAACCTTTGCTGAGTATAAAACAGCAAAGTGGCTTATGCTTCTTTTTACAATCAACCTAAGCCTTACTTTTCCGGCATCTGTCTTTTCAAGTATAATTTCAGCAAACGAAAAATTCGTGCTATTAAAGCTTGCTACAATGGTCAAAACAGTTCTAAGTCCTATATTGTCTATTCCCTGCCTTTTGTTAGGTTACGGAAGCATAGGCATAGTGATTGTAACAGTTGTGATTTCCTTGGTATCTGACAGTATCCTGGCGTTTTTTGTTTTTGTAAAGCTTAAATTTAAATTTTTCTTTCATGACTTTGAAAAAGGACTTTTTAAAAGCCTTTTTGCTTTTACCTTTTTCATTGCATTAAATTCAACAATAGAATTGATTAATTCCAATTTAGGAAAACTTTTATTAGGTCGTTTTAAGGGAACAGAAGTAGTTGCCATATATTCTGTAGGATATACACTCTACCAATTCTATCTGCTTTTTTCTTATTCAATTTCAGGAGTTTTTACACCAAAAGTATACAGAATTGTTAACGAAACATCAAACAACTTAAGTCTTCAAAGAGAAAGCCTTACTGCAATATTTACTAAGGTAGGACGTTTACAGTTTGTCACACTTTCACTTATTGCAAGTGGAATTGTATTCTTTGGAAAACCCTTTATAAATATGTGGGCAGGCGCACAGTTTAGCGAAGCTTACTATGTTACAATTCTTATCGTTATACCCGCATCAATCTCGATGATTCAAAACTTAGGATATGAAATTCAAAGAGCTAAAAACAAACACCGTTTCTGGAGTATTGCTAATGCTATAACGATGGTAATAAATGTGATTGTAACAGTCATTATGTGCCAGAAATATAACGCTATAGGTGCTGCGATAGGAACAGCAACATCCTTTGTTGTTGCATACGGCTTTCTCATGAATGCATACTACCACAAAGCATGCAATATTGATATCATAAAATTTTGGAAAAGCATTTTGAGATTATCCGCAGGCCTGGTATTGCCAATTATATCAGGTATTGCAATAAATTATTTGTTTAATGTATATAACCTGTTATATATGGTTTTGGGAATTATTTTATATTCAGTAATATATGCAATATCTATGTGGCTTTTTGGTTTAAATGATTATGAAAAAAATCAAATTTTATCTATGGTAAAAAAAATATTTCGTACCATATAAAAAGAGGAGTGCACAAATTATGTTTAAAAACAAAACTCTACTTATAACCGGCGGAACCGGTTCATTCGGAAATGCGGTATTAAACCGTTTTTTAGATACTGACATTGGCGAAATCAGAATTTTTTCCCGCGACGAAAAAAAACAAGACGATATGAGACACGAGTATCAGGCAAAAATGCCTGAAGCCTCAAACAAAATTAAATTTTACATAGGCGATGTGCGTGATTTGAGTTCCGTAAAAAATGCGATTCACGGCGTTGACTACATTTTCCACGCAGCAGCTTTAAAGCAAGTGCCGTCCTGTGAATTTTTTCCGCTTGAGGCTGTAAAAACAAATGTTTTAGGTACGGATAATGTGCTAACCGCCGCAATAGAAGAGGGCGTTAAAAAGGTTATTTGCCTTTCTACCGACAAGGCTGCATACCCCGTAAACGCAATGGGTACATCTAAAGCTATGATGGAAAAGGTCGTTGTTGCAAAATCAAGAACAGTTTCTCCCGACAAAACCACCATCTGCTGCACTCGTTACGGAAATGTTATGTGTTCAAGAGGCTCTGTTATTCCCCTTTGGATTGAGCAGATTAAAAATGGCGAACAAATAACGATAACCGAGCCTTCTATGACAAGATTTATTATGTCATTAGAAGAAGCCGTTGACCTTGTTTTGTTTACATTTAAAAACGGCGAAAGCGGAGATATTATGGTACAAAAAGCACCTGCCTGCACTATCGAAACTCAGGCGAAGGCTGTATGCGAGCTTTTTGGCGGAAAAGAAGAAGATATTAAGGTAATCGGCATACGCCATGGCGAAAAGATGTATGAAACCCTTTTAACAAACGAAGAATGTGCAAATGCGATTGATATGGGAAATTTCTACCGCGTACCTGCGGACAAGCGTGGTTTAAACTACGATAAATATTTTACATGTGGTGATCCAAACCGTACAAAATTATCTGAGTTTAATTCTAATAATACAGACCTTTTAAATATTGAACAGGTTAAAGAAAAACTACTTGAACTTGAGTTCATTAAGGATGAATTAGAAAAAACGGAGGCATAGCTTAAATGCAGGCACAACAGAGGAACTTTTTATCTGTAATAAAGAGTGGATTAAATAATAATCCTTTCGATATAGCTCCTGAATTCGATGGCGATGAAGCGATTTTAACCGCTATGCACCATCATCTTGATATTTTGTTTTACTACGGCACAAAAAAGTCAAAGGTAAGCTTGTCAGAGGGTTCTTTTGCTATGCTTCAAAAAAGAGTTATAATGCTTGCATCTTTAGACGCAAGACAAGAATTAGAAATCAAAAAGCTATACAAAAGCTTTAACAACGAAGATATCCAGTATATGCCTTTAAAGGGTGCGATAATAAAAGAATATTACCCTAGTCCTGAAATGAGATATATGGGAGATATTGATGTTTTAGTCAATCCCTCGCAATACAAAAAAATCAAGACTATTATGGAAAATATGGGTTTTGCTTTTGTTGTTGAAAGTGATCATGAGTATGTGTGGGAAAAGAAAAACACATTAAGAGTTGAACTGCACAAAAGGCTTATACCATCGTACAACGAAGATTTTTACGACTATTACAAGGACGGCTGGCATTTAGCCAAGGAAAAAACTGAAAACGGATATATTATGGCTGATGAGGACTTCTTAATATACATATTCACCCATCTTGCTAAACACTACCGAGATGGCGGAGTTGGCATCAAGCACTTTATTGATTTGTGGGTTTACCTATCAGAAAAGCCTGAGCTTGACTATAACTATATCGAAAATGAACTTGCAAAGTTAGACCTTTTTACTTTTTATAAAAATGTACTTAAAATGCTTGATGTGTGGTTTTGCGAGGCTTGCGATACTGAAATGTCGGATTTTTTAACAGAATGGATATTCTCAGGCGGTGCTTACGGTTCTAATGAAAATAAGGATAAGTCTAAAATTCTTAAGCACTCAAAAAAACACAGTGACAGAAAAAATCTAAAACTAAGCCTTTTTATTGAAAGAATTTTTCCCTCGGCAAGCAGTTTAAGTACAAAGTATGCGATACTAAGAAAAGCTCCCGTTCTTCTTCCTTTTATATGGATAGTACGAATTGCAGATGCCTTACTTTTCAGAAGAAATAAGATAAAGAATTCACATTCTGAAATTCGTAATTTGGAAGAGAATAATATATCGGAGTATGAAAAAGCATTAGAAAAAGTAGGGCTTAACTACAGTTTTAAATAGTATCTGTAATGAAATATCTGTATGGAGAAAATCGTAATTACGATTTTCTTCATATTTTTTTACTTTTTTTAAAAAAACACTTGCATTTTCAAATTATATGTGGTATAGTATTAGAGCAAAAATACGCACACGCAATGATTTTGAGGGTGGTGCCTTTTAAAAGGTTCCCGAAAAATATGACTTGTGTGGAGGATTGCAAATAAAACCGGAGGTGACTTAAATGTCAGTAATTTCAATGAAACAACTGCTTGAGGCAGGCGTCCATTTCGGACATCAGACAAGAAGATGGAACCCTAAAATGGCTGAGTACATCTTCACAGAAAGAAACGGTATCTACATCATCGATTTGCAGAAAACCGTTAAGAAAATTGAGGAAGCTTATGCTTTCATCAAGGAAGTAACTGATTCTGGTAAAGAAGTTCTTTTCGTAGGAACAAAGAAACAGGCTCAGGATTCTATCAAAGAAGAAGCTGAAAGAGTAGGTATGTACTGGGTTAATGCAAGATGGCTCGGCGGTATGCTTACAAACTTTAAAACTATCAAAAAGAGAATTGATAGATTAGAACAGCTTAACAAAATGGAAGAGGACAATACATTTGACCTTTTACCTAAAAAGGAAGTTATCAACTTAAAAGCTGAAAGAGATAAGCTTGAAAAATATCTTGGCGGTATCAAGAATATGAAAAAGCTTCCTGGCGCTTTATTTGTTGTTGACCCAAGAAAAGAAAAAATCGCAATTGAGGAAGCTAAAAAGCTTGGTATTCCTGTTGTTGCTATTGTTGACACAAACTGCGATCCAGAGGATGTTGATTATGTAATCCCAGGTAACGACGATGCTATCCGTGCGGTTAAGCTTATTGCTTCTACAATCGCTAACGCTATCGTTGAGGGCAACCAGGGAACAGATGCTGCTCCTGTAGCTGATGCAGAAGAAGCTAAAGAAGAAATTAACGAGTAATTGATTGGAGGATATATAAATGGCATTCACAGCTGCTGATGTAAAAGAATTAAGAGAAATTACAGGCTGCGGTATGATGGACTGTAAAAAAGCTCTTACAGAAACAGACGGCGATAAAGAAAAAGCTATCGAATTTTTAAGAGAAAAAGGTCTTGCAACAGCTGAAAAGAAATCAGGCAGAATTGCTGCTGATGGTGTTGTATATGCAGAAGTTACAGATGGTATCGGCGTTTTATTAGAGGTTAACTCTGAAACAGACTTCGTTGCTAAAAATGCTGACTTCCAGCAGTTTGTATCTGATGTTGCTATGCAGATTAAAACAACAGCTCCTGCTGATGTTGACGCTCTTTTAAATGAAAAGTTTGTAAACAGTGATGAAACAATCAGTGCAATGTTAGTAAATAAAATTGCTACAATCGGCGAAAATATCACAATAAGAAGATTTGAAAGATACGAAGGCGTTGTTGAAACATATATCCACGGCGGCGGCAAAATCGGCGTTATGGTAGCTTTCACACTAGCTGACGCATCTAAAGCTGAAGCTCCAGAGTTTAAAGAATTTGCACACGATATTGCTATGCAGATTGCTGCTGCAAATCCTCAGTATTTGGACAGAAACAGCGTTCCTGCTGAAGTTGTTGCTAAAGAAACAGAAATTTTAACTGCTCAGGCTATGAACGAGGGCAAGCCTCAGAACATCGCTGAAAAAATGGTTGCAGGCAGAATTAACAAATACTTTAAAGAAATCTGCTTAGTTGACCAGCAGTTCATCAAAGATGGCGATTTAACAGTTACAGCTTACGCTAAAGCTGTTGCTGACAAAATCGGTACAGAAATTAAAATTGACAAGTTTGCAAGATTTGAAAAAGGCGAAGGTATTGAAAAGAAACAGGATAACTTTGCTGAAGAAATCGCAAATATGGTTAAATAATTTTGTAGAACAAATAAGAGGGGCTGTAGAATATACAGCCCCTTTATTTATAGCAAGGAGGTGCACGATATGAATATAATGGCTGTTATCTGCGAGTATAACCCTTTTCACAAAGGGCACAAATACCAACTAAAAACTCATAGAGAAGAACTTTCTGCCGACGGCGTAATATGTTTAATGAGCGGAAGCTTTGTTCAGCGCGGTGCACCTGCGGTTAAAAATAAATGGGAACGGGCAAAAGACGCTATACTAAATGGTGCAGACCTGGTTTTAGAATTGCCCGTTGTCTACTCTTCGCAGTCAGCCAAGAGATTTTCTTTCGGTGCGGTGTCTTTGCTTGATGCTTTAGGATGTGTGAATTTTCTCTCATTTGGCAGTGAAAGTGGCAATTTGGACGAAATTAAAAAGTGTGCCAAAATTGTTTTTTCTGACGAATTTGAAGCCAAAGTTAAAGAAGAAATGAAAACGGGCATAAGCTATCCCGCTGCCAGAAGCAAGGTTTTAGAAAAGCACTTCCCCACCCTGCAAAAAGATTTGCTTTCTTCACCAAATAATATTTTGGCGCTTGAATATATAAATGCTTTGTCTGTTTTAAATAGCAAAATTACGCCCGTTACATTAAAGCGAAATTTTGAATTTGAGTCGGCATCATCAATTCGCGAAGAGATGAAGGATAGTGAATTTGAATATTTAAAAGACGCATTTGACCAGATGGTGTCATATCATATGAGGCGTGAAACTGCTGAAAGTCTTGCTAAAATTGCAGATGTAGCTGAGGGACTTGGCAATCGTTTTGTAAAATTTTCAAAAACTACCTATGGTGCAGATGAGCTTTCAGACAGAGTAAAAACGAAAAGGTACACTAAAACGCGGATTGACAGAATTATTATAAATTCGCTTTTGGGCATAACCGACAGCGATACCGAGCTTTCCCCACAGTATGCTAAAGTTTTGGCATTTAACGACAAGGGCACGCAAATTATAAAAGAGATAAGGAAAAAGAGTAAAATTCCTGTAATTACAAAGGTTGCAGATGCTGCCAAAACAAATGACGACGCTTTTTCAAGAATGCTCGAAAAGGATATTTTAGCTACAGATATTTACGCTCTTTTGACAAAAGAAAAAAAGATGGGGCTTGATTTTATAAAATCCCCTATATATGTAAAATAAGACTGCAACTTTTTTTAAGTTTGCAGTCTTATTTTATCGCCTATTTTATTTTCTATCTCACAACCTGTACAGTACCTTACATTTTCGAACACCCTTGAAATTGTTTTGAAAAGCTCGTCATTTTTTATATATCTGCTGTTGTGAACAATAATTTTTTGCGGAGCTAAGGTAATTAAGATGCTGATTAACAAATCATCAAAATTGTTGTATCCTAACTCGTCTAATGGAGCAAAATCACTTATGCATTTTGCAGTTATATCCTTTTTGTTCTCATCTAAAACAGAGTAACCTCCTATCCTTTTTACAACGAGATGTGTTATAGAGGGTCTCTCTGTCTGAACTGAAACAAAATATTTTAAAAGCCCTATAAATTCTTCGTATTCCCTTTCGGCATAGTAGCTTTCCATAAGTTGTTCTGCAAAAGCATCTAAAAGCTCTAAATATTTTGGCATTCTGAATATTAAAAGCCCCTCGATACTTCCCTTTTTAAACTCTTTAAAATAATCATAAAGTTCTTCTTTTATAATTTCCTGCCGACACTTTTTACCTACATCCAAATCTCCATTAAAGTCAGAAATACCCTTTAAAATCTCACCTTTTGTAAAGCTTGGGATTTCCTCGTATTTTTTAGAAAGCATCTCTAAAACAAGCTTTTTCTCATAACGATTTATAATGTAGTCTGCTAAGGCATCAATGTATTTTTCTAAAACCACCTTGTTTTTACCATAGTTTAATATCGCATAAATGTGTCCGTCTTCTTCACAAAAAATTTTTAAAGGAAATTCACTTTCAGATAGAATTTTCTCGTCTAAAAGTGCTTTATCATTCCTAAATCCCAGATGAATACATTCATTCAAAAAAGGTTCACCTCTTAAATTCCTTTTCCACATTTGAAAATATTATCTGCAATTTTTAGTCATCTATACCGACAATTGTACCAACATCCGTCAAAGGAAAATCATGGATATAATCAAACGAAATTCTCTTAAAATTTAAAAAAGCTTCAATTTTTTCAAAATCAGGATGCTTTGTAATGTCGCCAAAAAACAAAAGCTTTCCATCTGCAAAACCCGATGCACCGCCTATAAAACCATAACCATATCCCGTCAAGTTCACATTTCCGGGTGTGATTTTTAAAACATCTATACCATTTTTAATGCAAGCTTTATAAATACTGTTATCTGCTGTAATAATACCACCTGAAAAAACTGCCGCCGAACATTTAGCGTACCCCTGGTTTATGTTTATGAGCTTAAAATTTTTCTCTAAAAGATAGTTTTTCACAGTTATGTCAGTATGCTCAAAATTTGCCATTGCAACATTTTCAAATATCAATACATTATATGCAATATCTTCAGGGTAGTTACGAAAAAGGATAGTTTTACCTTTTATAATATTTTTGTCTTTTAAAACAGCTTTATAATAGTCATAAGAAGAGCTTTCGCAAACAAAACTGTCCCCTATTTTAACTATCGACATATCTGTATGGCAAGACACTGGCTCATCTATATTGCTAACACAAAAAGAGGGCAAAATTTCGTACTCTGCCCCCCACTTTTCCTTTGCAACCTCTATATACCTTTTGTCTACAACAATTCTTTTTGCCATAAAAAACCTCTATTGTTTTTCTGTTAAAAATGCGGTATAATTATTGTATCAGTATTTAAAAAATAAATCAACAAGGAGTTAAAAAAATGGTATATTTATTTTTAGCAGATGGTTTTGAGGAAATCGAAGCATTAGGCACTGTAGATATTTTAAGGCGCTGCGAGTTAGATGTAAAAACTGTTTCCATAACAGACGAAAGGAATGTTCGCGGCACTCATAACATCGTAGCTTCCGCCGATATTTTATTTAGCGAAATAAAGGAAGATGAAATTGATGCTTTGGTTTTGCCTGGCGGTCTTCCCGGTGCTGACAATTTAGAAAACTTTAAGCCCTTATGCGACCTTTTAGTAAAAAAAGCAGGCGAGGGAAAAGTAATTGCCGCAATTTGTGCAGCACCAAAAGTTTTGGGTGTTTTAGGTTTACTTTCAGGCGTTAAAGCCACATGCTACCCGGGCTTTGAAGCAAAGCTTGTTCGTGCCATAGTAAAGCACAAAGATGTTGTAGCTGACAAAAATTTTATTACCGCAAAGGGTGCAGGTGTAACGCAAAAATTTGCATCAGAAATTGCATCAGCACTTGGCAAAAGCATAAACGCAAGAAGAACACTCAAAGCTATGTTTTATTAAAATCGAGTAATACAACTAAAAACGAAACATAAAATAGGTAACAGCAACATTTTATCATGCTGTCTGCCTGCGGATTGCATGAAAAAATTTCGCAGGCAGAAAGGTATGAAATTATGAAAAAACTGTTATCTGTTTTTTTATCTCTACTTATGATTTTTAGTTTATCTTCATTTTCAGTCTATGCAGAGCCTGCCGAAATGGAGCTTTCTGCAAAATCTGCAATTTTAATTGAGCCTGAAACGGGAAAAATCCTGTTTGAGAAAGCATCTCACGACAGACTTCCCCCCGCAAGCGTAACAAAAATTATGACTATGCTGTTGGTGTTAGAGGCACTGGATAATGGTCAGTTTACGCTTGACGATATGGTATCTACATCTTCTCTTGCAGCTTCTATGGGTGGCTCACAGGTGTTCTTAGAGGAAAACGAGCAAATGAGCGTAAACGACATGCTAAAGGCTGTGGCAGTTGCATCAGGAAATGATGCTGCTGTGGCACTTGCAGAATTTACAGCAGGCTCACATGAAGGGTTTGTATCTAAAATGAACGAGCGCGCAAAAGAGCTTGGTATGAACGATACCACCTTTGTAAACTGCAACGGTTTAGATGACGAAAATCACTTAACCTCAGCCTTTGATATATCACAAATGTCAAAAGAGCTTATAAAGCACCCGAAAATTTTTGACTATACAACTGTCTGGATGGATTCCTTGCGAAATGGTGAATTCGGGCTCGTTAACACAAATAAGCTGATACGCTTTTACGATGGTGCAACAGGACTTAAAACAGGCTCAACCTCTGTTGCAGGATTTTGCATAAGTGCCTCGGCTAAACGCGATAATATGAACTTAATTGCAGTTATAATGGGGGCGCCTACATCAAAAGAAAGATTTGCAGATGCAACAAAGCTTTTAAACTACGGCTTTTCAAATTACGCAATTTCTAACTCTCTGGTATCAGAAGAAGAGCTTCCTGATATATCGGTAAAAAAGGGCAAAGAGAATTCTGCAAAAATCGGGCTTTCAGACGACTTTAAAATGCTATTGGAAAAGTCAAAAATAGGAAAGATTGAAAAAAATATAACCTTGCCCGAATTTGTAAATGCACCCATAAATGAAAACGATAAATTAGGCGAGGTTGAGTTTTTTATAGACGGCGAGTCAATCGGCAAGAGCGATATTGTATCAAAGGCTACAGTTAAAAGCTTAGGATTTTTAGGAATGCTCAGAAGACTTTCCTCGCACTTCTTTTTTGGAATATAAAAAATAAAAGGCTACTTTTAAGTAGCCTTTTATTTTTGCTTTTTTACAATCGTATAATCATCGCCAAAACGATAATACGGACACTTCTTATGTTTACTCGAATAAAACTCACCAAGCTCGTCCTCGTCTAAATTTATATTGCAAACATAGTCTTCCATTTCGTCATCATACTCTAAATTCATACAGCTATCACACAAAACATCCATTACAGCCTGTCCTCTTTTCATTTTGTGAATTTTCTTTTTATCTTACTTACCAGTCTGATAATTTTTAGCAGAAGCGGTCTTACAGGTCTTAAAATTCCCCACAAAAAGCAATATGCCTTGTAGCTAAAGCTCTCGCACGATATGTATTTTCCCTTTCTGTAAAATCCTTTTGCAACGGCAAGCACTGCCTTTTTTGAAACCGGATACTCAATCTTCGTTTCAAAATCGCCCATGATGGCAAACGCCCCGTCTTTTTCCTTTATAATTCTGTGAAGAATATACTTTCCGTCCTCTCGTTTGTAAAGCGGAACATCGCCTTTTTTCAGCTTGTCAAAGCTTCCTAAAACGACGCTGTCCCGTCTGTGTGCAACCAAAGGAAACATACTCGTTCCTGCAATCTTCATATTGACAGTTTTACCGTCCTTTATAATTTCCTCAATCAAGGGATAAAGTGCGTCCATATCGGTTTTTCTAATCGGCTTTTTGTACTCGCTTTTATTTTCCGCCACTTTTCTCCCTCCTCATTTTGCAAAAAAATTCCTTTATTATTTTTTCACATTCTTCTTCCATAATGCCGCCGTAAACCTCTGGCTTAAAATCAAAAACTCCCTCTTGCACAATATCGATTTTTCCGCCCAGTGCACCGCTTTTTGTGTCGTATGCCCCAAAATATATTTTAGAAATTTTTAAGTTGTGTGCCGCACCTGCACACATTACACATGGCTCTAAGGTTACATACAAGCTGCAATCAGTTAAATATTTTGAACCTAAAACACGACACGCTTCACTCATAGCAAGCATTTCGGCGTGAGCTGTGGCATCGCCGTTTTGTTCAGTTTTATTGTGTGCTTTTGAAATTAGCCTGTCCCCCAAAAAAACTGCCGCACCAACAGGAATTTCGCCCTCATTTGCCGCTATTTTTGCCTCTTCTGCGGCAATTTCCATAAACTTATTCATGGTGCGATACCTCATACATCAAAACAGACGCCGCAACTGATGCGTTTAATGATTCTGCCGCACCTTGCATCTTTATATGTACAATTTCATCAGCCAATGAAAGTATTTCTTCGGATACGCCCGCACCCTCGTTACCGATAACAAAAATTTGATTTTTTAAAATCGTCATATTTTTAGAATTACGACTTTCCCCACTTAGTGCACTTGCAGTTATAAAAAATCCTTTTTCCTTCATTTCACATAAATATGAAGCGTCCTTATTGGTTAAAATATCAATGTGAAAAATTGAGCCCATAGTTGAGCGGATTACCTTTGGCGAAAAAACATCTACTGAATTTTGGGAAAAAATTACGCCACTAAAACCAAATGCATCGGCACTTCTTATTATGGTTCCTGCATTTCCCGGGTCCTGAATACAATCGCAATAAATGTATCTTCCCTCATTTATCTCTTTGCAGTCAGGAATTTTCAAAACCACCATAACACCCTGAGGAGTTTTAGTGTCTGAAAGAGAATCAAAAATCTTATCTGGTGTAACTATAGCATCATACTCTTCAAAATCCAAATCGCACTTTTTATAATAGCTCTCACTCATAACTACGCTGTGGACTGAAAAGTCAGAGCTTAAAGCTTCCCTGCACGAGCGTTCACCCTCTATTGTAAATAGCGAAAGCTCATCGCGGTACTTTTTCGTTTTAAGCTTTGATAACATTTTTATATATTCATTTTGTGAGGATATAATCTTTTTTACCGACATAAAACTCACCCGTTATCTAAATTATATTATTTTCTGGATTCTTTCGTCCATGTTTTTATACTACATGGATATTTTGTTAAGGATAAAATATCATCCTCCGTAACAGTGTCAGGCATATCGAGTATAAATGAATAACTTCGCGTGTCATCATTTTCGTTTTTATCTGCCGAAACCTCAATTATTTCTATTTTCTTCTCTTTAAGCTTTTCTTCTATAAGCTCCTGGTAACCTTCTTCTGAAACATTTTTTACCCGAAAAAGCGTAAGTTTTACATTTTTTTCGCGATGTAAGTTAAGGTGTAAGATAATCTGCGCTAAAAATATAATAAGTGCTGCACAAACGCCAAAAACATACATGCCTGCACCTATTGCCATACCTACACCTGCTGTTGCCCATATTCCCGCTGCAGTTGTAAGACCTGTTATTGTGTTCCTTTGTACAAAAATCATTCCTGCACCTAAAAAACCGATACCGCTTACAATAGTTGATGCAACACGAGATGGATCTAGTCTTACATCTAAGCCCTGGTACTGACCGTTAATCATATCAAAAAAGGCATACTTTGAAACAATCATAAACACAGCAGCACCGCAGGCTACCACAAAATGAGTTCTTATTCCTGCCTCTTTTGAGCGATTCTTTCTCTCTAATCCTATCAAAAGACCGCATAAGCCCGAAATCAGAATTCTTAAAATATACTCAAATTGCGAAAAATCAAACATACCCTTTCTCCTTTTCATAAAAAAATGTTTATTTTATATATTATAGCATTATTGTTAAAAATGGTCAAATACTTTTTTATAACCATCATTTTATTGTTGGCATATCAACTAAAATCACATCATCGCCAATCATTTTAATCTTTTCCCACAAAATGACCACATCATCTTTTTTTCCAAAATTAAAAAATTTAATTTTTCCGGGAACAATGATTGCCTCAATTTCTCCTTTTTCCAAGCTAACCTCAACATCTGAAACATATCCCATTCTTGATGCGTCGTTTATATTTATTACCTCCTTTTGACGAAGCTCGCCTGCACGATACATAAAATCACTCCTTTTTAACTATTTTATGTTAAAGCCTCATTATAAAGAATAAATAAATTTATTCTGCTAAAAATACAAATACATACTGATATGTATGAATAAAACTTCTTTGCAAAAATCCCGCATATGCAAGGATTTATGATTTAAAGTCTTGCGGGAAGAAAGGTGATTATCATTATGAATACTTTAGACAATATAAGTCTTATTCTTGTGATTATCGGTGCGCTGAACTGGGGATGTATCGGTCTTTTTGGTCTTGATGTTGTAGGTTTTATTTTTGGCGGTCAGCTTTCTGCAGCAAGCCGTATAATCTACTCGTTGGTAGGTCTTGCCGGTCTTTGGTCTATTACACTTTTATTTAAAGACAAGGTTCCTGCTCACAGCCACTAAACTAAAAAAAATCAATCTGCGGCACGGAATGACTTTTTCCGTGCCGTAACCATTTTGATACAAAGTGTTAAATAATTTTAAATTTACTCTTCCCTTTTTCCAAATTATGTGTTATAATAACTATGTATCTATATGTAATTTAAGATATTAAAAGTAAAAATACATTTTAAAATTTTAATTCGGAGGTAACTAAAATGGCTATTAAAACCGAAAATGATAACGGCGCAATCGTTGTATCTGAAAATGTTATTGCAAGAATTGCCGGCGTTGCAACCTCAACCTGCTATGGTGTTGTCGGTATGGCATACAAAAGCGCATCTGACAGTATAGCAGCTCTTTTAAAATGGGATTCCATCACAAAAGGAATAAAAGTTAATACTGAAGATGATAAAATAAGCATCGACCTTCATATAATCGTTGAATACGGCGTGAATATCAAGGTTATTTGTGAAAGCATTATATCAAATGTAAAATACGCTGTCGAAAACGCTACGGGCTTTAAGGTAGGAAATGTAACCGTAAATGTTGAGGGCGTAAGAGTTGATAACTAATTCGGAGGTGTAACCACTTTGTTATATACAGCTGATTCCGAAGTCTTGAGCCGCGCCTTTTTATCAGGCGTTAACAAGCTTTGTAACAATAAAATTATTTTAAATGACTTAAATGTATTCCCCGTTCCTGACGGCGACACAGGCTCTAATATGTCTATGACTGTTACTGCCGCTGCAAAAGAGGTTTTAAAGGGAAATTATAATTCTGTAGGAAAGGTAATGTCAACTATTGCATCGGCATCTCTTCGTGGTGCTCGCGGTAACTCAGGCGTTATCTTATCTCAGCTTTTCCGTGGTATGTCAAGAAGACTCGCAGATTTAACAACTGCCGATGCAAAGGATGTTGCTGAATGCTTAAAAGAAGGAGTAAATGCGGCGTACAAGGCAGTTATGAAGCCTATGGAGGGCACTGTTTTATCAGTTTCTCGCGACTCTGCTAACGCTGCGGTTGCTGCTCTTTCTGAAACGGGCGATATCGTAGAAATTATCAGAGTTGCAACACTCGCTGCTCAGGAAAGCTTAGCGCGTACACCGGAGCTCTTGCCTCAGCTTAAGCAGGCAGGTGTTGTTGACTCGGGTGCTCAGGGCGTAGTTTACATTTTAGAGGGTGCGTTGCACTTTTTGGAAACAGGCGAGGTTATTGAGCTTAACGATTCACAGGTTAGCGTTAACATAACATTAGATAAAAAGTCAATTGATGCAAACATAGAATTTATTTACTGCACCGAATTTATAATTGAGAAAAAGACTGATGGCTCTCCCGTCGGACTTTTCCGTGAAAGAATTTCTAAAAAAGGCGACTGTATGGTAGTAATAGACGATGACGATATCGTAAAGGTTCACATTCACACAAATGAGCCAGGATATGTTATAGGCGAAGCTACAAAGGTCGGCGAGCTTGTAAATATTAAAATTGACAATATGAAATATCAGCACGATGAAAATAGCGGTATCGCAGAAAACACGCCAAAAGAGCCTGAAAAGGAAATCGGCTTTGCTGCAGTCTGTGCAGGTGATGGTTTAGAAAGTATTTTCTTGGATATGGGTGTCGACAAGGTCATCAAAGGCGGTCAGACGATGAACCCAAGCACAGACGATATATTATCTGCAGTAGAAAGCATAAATGCAAAAACCGTAGTTGTTTTACCTAACAATAAAAACATTATTATGGCGGCAAAACAGGTAATTGATATTTGTGATAAGAACATAGTTGTTTTAGAAACCCGCTCTGTTCCCGAGGGAATTTCTGCAAAATTAGCATTTGACCCTCAGGCATCCTTAGAAGATAATGTTGCCGCTATGAAAGAGGCTTACTCTCAGGTTACAACAGGTCAGGTAACATATTCAGTAAGAAACTTTGTATTTGAGGATAAAGAATATCCCGAAAACAAAATTATAGGTATTGCAGGCGGCGAAATTAAAGCCGTTGGCGATGACTCCTTTGAGGTTTTACAATCCTTAATCGATGGCGTTGCAGACGAAGATACTGAAATTATAAGCATCTATTACGGCGGAAATGTTACCGCCCAGAAGGCAGAAGAAGTTCAAGAGTTGTTAGAAGAAAAATATGAAGACTGTGATGTTTTAGTATACCATGGCGGTCAACAGCTTTATGACTATATTTTCTCAGTTGAATAGGTGTGATTTTTTTGAGCAACTGTATCTTAAATGAGAATATTACCGCACTATGCGGTATCGGTCAAAAGCGTGCGGAAAAATTCCGCACGCTTGGTCTTTATACGGTAGAAGATATTTTGCACTACTACCCCCGTACATACGAAGACAGAACAAAGATAAAAAAACTTGCCCATGTAACAGTGGGCGAAACTGTATGCATAAAGGCTCGTGCGGTATCTTCGCTTCAGGAAAATATTATAAGAAAAAATCTTTACATCTGCAAATTAAAGGTTTCTGACAGCACAAATTTTTTAGAAATTGTGTGGTTTAATAATCGCTTTATCAAGAATATGATAAATCTTGACCGTGAGTATATTTTCTACGGCAAAATCTCGTTTGACAGAAAAATGCAGATGCACTCTCCACTTTTTGAAGAGGTTGGCACAAATATTGTTACAGGCAGAATTTTTCCTGTATATAGCCTGTGTGCAGGTCTTACATCAAAAATTATAAATAGTGCGGTAAAGTCAGCTTTGTCTGAAACAAAGGACTTTTTGCCCGAAACTCTTCCGCTTTGGATAAGGGAAAAATACAACCTTTGCAGTATTGACTACGCAATTGAAAATATTCATTTTCCAAAAAATGAAGAGGCACTAAAAATTGCAAGACGCCGTCTTGTATTTGAAGAGCTTTTTACTTTCCAGACGGCACTTTTCTATTTAAAAAGAGGACGGGCACAAAGCAGGAGTATTCCTGTAGAAGACACATGCATTTCAGAAGACTTTATTTCATCACTTCCCTTTTCGTTAACCTGTGCTCAAAAAAGGGTATCCGAAGAAATTTTGTCAGATATAAAAAAGGATGTGCCGATGGCAAGGCTCGTTCAGGGCGATGTCGGATGCGGAAAAACTATGATTGCTGCAATAGCAATGTTCGTTTGCGCAAAGAACGGATACTCGTCTGCCCTTATGGCACCCACCGAAATTTTGGCAACTCAGCACGCCGAGTCCCTATCTAAGCTATTCTTGCCGCACGGAATTGAGGTCGTACTTTTAACAGGGTCAATGACGGCAAAGAAAAGGCGAGAAGCAAATGAAAAAATAGCATCGGGCAAGCCTTTGGTAATAGTCGGAACACACGCTTTAATCAGTGAAAAGACTCATCTTAATAACCTTGCCCTAATCATTTGCGATGAACAACACAGATTCGGCGTTATGCAAAGAAAGATGTTAGAAAGCAAGGGCAAAAACCCGCACACACTCGTTATGACGGCAACACCTATTCCAAGAACATTAGCCTTAATGGTATATGGCGACTTAGATATTTCAATAATTGACGAGATTCCTCCGGGAAGAAAAAAGGTCGACACATTCGTGGTCGGCGAAAATATGCGTGAGCGAATTTACGCCTTTATAAAAAAAGAAACGGATGCCAAAAGGCAGGTATACATTGTCTGCCCCGCTGTAGAGCCGTCAGATATAGACGGAATAAAGGATGTTTTAACACATAGCGGTGAGCTTTCCAAAATTTTTGGAAAAGAAAATGTTTCATATATCCACGGAAAAATGAAATCCTCCGAAAAGGACGAAATCATGGCTCGCTTTAAAAATGGCGAAATTAAAATTTTAGTTGCGACAAGTGTAATCGAGGTTGGCGTTGATGTTCCTAACGCCTCCTTAATGGTAAATGAGAACGCCGCACGCTTCGGATTATCTCAGCTTCATCAGCTTCGCGGCAGAGTCGGAAGAGGCAGTGAAAAATCGTATTGCGTGCTTTTCCCTGGGGAAAATATACCAACCACAACTCCAAGAATGAAGGTTATGAAGGAATTTTCTGACGGGTTTAAAATTGCAGAGCACGACTTAAAGCTTCGCGGTCCGGGCGACTTTTTCGGCAGTCGTCAGCACGGTCTTATGAACTTTAAAATCGCAAACCTCTACTGTGATATGGATATTTTAGCATTAACTACAAATGCATCTAAAGAAATTGTAAAAAACAACAATTTACAAAAACCCCAAAATAAGCCTGTTTTAGACGCAATATTAAGGTTATTTGACACAAACATTACATTTAGTTAACTTTTTTATGAATTCCATTGACATTCGACCAAATTGTTATACAATATAAAGTGATAATGTGTCTAAGAATGAAAAATGTTCGGAGGATTTGCTTTGCGAGTTATTTCAGGCAGTGCGAGAGGTAAAAAGCTTTTGTGTGCTACAGGGGACGACATTCGCCCCACACTCGACCGCGTTAAAGAATCAATTTTTAATATGATTGCCTTTAACATTTCTGACGCAACAGTGCTTGACTTATTCTGCGGAAGCGGTGCTTTAGG
>JAZSJX010000074.1:0-11364 GCA_045534535.1 Congzhengia sp. | reverse complement strand
CGTTCTTTATGCTTTCATATATTCCGATAACCTTAGTTGCTCTTTTCTCAAAGGATGTCAGCTGGAAGCCAATTTATCACACAGATGCAAAGTCATTAGATGATGTAAGATAAAACAAAATAACAGAATTGTTTTTCGTTCAACACAAAAGGGGATGTAGCGGCTTGCTACATCCCCTTTATTTCGATTTTTTTGTTTACCCTTGCTGTTTCCTTGATTTTTTCTAAAAACGCAAAATAACCCTATTTTTAAACTTCCATTTTTTGTCATTTCTTTATTATTTTTATAATTCTTTCAAAATCCTCTGTTGAGTAGTAAGGAATTTCTATTTTTCCTTTTGTCTTTTTATGAACTATTTTTATCTTTGTTCCTAAGTCCTGAGAAATTTCATTTTCCAGGCTTTTCATATATCTTGCAAGCTCTGCCTCTTCCTTTGAAACCTTTTTAACTTTTTTCTCTGCCGTAATGAATTTTATATAGTTTTCTGTTTGTCTTACGCTTAAGTCCTCAGAAACTATTTTTTCTGCAGTCTTGTTTATTAAGTCATCATCAGATAAAGAAAGAAGTGCACGGGCATGCCCCATCGTAAGCTTTTCGTCCTTTATCATAGCCTTTACCTTGTCTGTAAGGTTTAAAAGACGAAGGCTATTTGCTACAGCCGATCGGCTTTTCCCTAATTTTTTTGAGATTTCTTCCTGTGTTAAGTTGTATAAGTCAACTAATTCCTTTATTCCTAGTGCTTCTTCTATAGCATTAAGGTTCTCTCTTTGAAGATTTTCGATTAAAGCTACCTCTTTTTCGCTTTTTTCGTCATAATCCTTTACAATTGCAGGAATTTCCTTAAGTTTTGCAATTCTTGCAGCTCTCCATCTTCTTTCGCCTGCTATAATTGTATAAAACCCGTTGTTGTTAAGCTTTACAACAATAGGCTGTAAAACTCCGTATTCTGCGATTGAGTCAGCTAACGCCTCTAGCTTTTCTTCATCAAAATTAGTACGGGGTTGTGTTTTATTAGGCTCTATCTGAGACAGCTTAATTACCTTGACATTTTTTTCTTTTTCAGTTGTAGTTTCTACAACACTTTCTGTGTTCAAAAGTGCTCCTAAGCCCTTTCCTAAGCCTTTTTTAGCCATTTATTTTACCTCCGCATTCATTTTAATTATCTCTTTTGCAAGTGCTTTATAAGCAAATGCTCCCTTTGAAAATTTATCATAAGAAATGATTGCTTCGCCAAAACTTGGTGCTTCGCTAAGCCTTACATTTCTCGGAATTACTGTTTTAAAGGTTTTTTCAGGGAAAAACTTCTTTACCTCTTCATACACAAGCTCTGAAAGGTTTGTTCTTTTATCGTACATTGTAAGCAAAATTCCCTCTATTTCTATATCGGGATTGATGCTTTGTTTTAATGTAGAGATTGTGTTGGTAAGCTGACCTAATCCCTCTAAGGCATAATATTCGCACTGTATCGGAATTATTACACTATCTGCCGAAGCATAGGCGTTTAGCGTAATTAAGCCTAATGACGGAGGGCAGTCTATGATTATGTAATCATATTCTTCTTTTACATCTTTTATTGCATTTTTTAAAATAAATTCTCTTTTTTCAAGGGAAACCATTTCAATTTCTGCACCGGCAAGCTCAACATTTGACGGGCATATTGAAAGATTTTTGTATTTTGTAGGAATTGTACATTCTTTTATACTTAAATTATTGATTAAGACATCATAAACACTGTTTTCAACGCTTTCTTTTTCAATACCTATTCCGCTTGAGGTGTTCCCCTGCGGGTCGCAGTCTATTAAAAGAACTTTTTTCTTTAAATCCCCCAAAAAAGCACTTAAATTCACAGATGTTGTGGTTTTTCCCACACCACCCTTTTGATTTGCAATAACAATAACTTTTCCCATAATCATTACCTCTCTCCATATTATGTTTTAAGTATACCATTATTTCAAAAAAATTTCAACAAAAAAAATAGATGTTTCACGTGAAACATCTATTTTTTATATTTTTTATTTACTTATTTCAATTATCTTTACTTTATATTCACCATTTGGAGATTCTACTGCTACCTCATCACCGATTGAAGCGCCTATTAATGCTTTTCCTAACGGAGATTCATCTGAAATTTTGTTCATATCAGGAGAAGCCTCTGTTGAACCTACAATTGAGTAAACCTCTTCATCGCCAAATTCTATGTCTAATATTTTTACTTTTGTTCCAACAACTACTTTACTTGTGTCAATTTCATCCTCATCAATAACCTTGGCGTTTTTAAGCATCTTCTCAAGCTTAACGATTTTAACCTCTACCTCGCCCTGCTCTTTTTTAGCCTCGTCATACTCGGCATTCTCAGATAAGTCGCCAAAACCTCTTGCTACCTTTATTTTTTCAGAAATTTCCTTTCTTTTCTCCGTCTTAAGATATTCAAGCTCTTCTTCAAGCTCTTTTAGTCTGCTGTAAGTAAGTATAATTTCTTTTTCCATTTTACTTTCCTTCTTTAAATAAATTTCTTTATTGTTAAAAAAACAATAATTACTTATGTATTATAATTGAAATGTATGCTTTTGTCAATCATAATTTTTTATATTGATTATTTTAATCTCTTCATATTCTTTAAAACCCTTAGTTTTAAGGCTTTCTATGTAAAATGCAGCAAATGATAAATTCTTTTTTATTTTATTTTCTTTTATAAAATTATCATCATCTGTTTTAAAATAAACCTCAATATTATAATATCCCTTGTTATAAATATTGTATATATCAATAATATTTACATTTGCAAAATAATCTTTTTCCTTTACATTTTCTTCTTCGCAATTTACATATATTTTGTTAAATTTTTTTACTTTTTCATTATTTCCCGCTACATTTAAAAAAATACCATACTTTTCTAAAAGCTCATCCTTTAAAAACTCGAAAGCTCCTGGATAGCTTGTAATAACCGAGAATTTCTTTATTTTTTTATAACACTTTAAAATAAGTTCCTTAGCTTTTTCGGGCTTATTTACAATAAAAACAAATTCACTATCCGTTAATTTTATATTTTTCTTTTTACTGAAAAAATCTATAATCTTATTAAAATTTTCAATAAATATCTCTTTGTGTAAAAAGCCAATTCTATTATAGTTGTAATATATGTTTTTTCTTCCTTTTTCCTTTATATATTTATTTAAATTTTTAATATACTTCCTTTTTTGATTTTTTCTTAATTTATCTGGATTTGGAAGGCTTAAAATATTAAAATTTTCTCCTTTTTCTTCTGCCTTTTTTATAATTTTTTTTATATTTAAATTGCAAAATAAAAACAATAAAAACCGAGAATATTTATCTGTTTCTTTAATGTAAATATTTTCCAAATAAAACACCTCAATATATTACTTTTTTATAATATATTGAGGTTTATTTAAAATAATTCTATTTTTTCATCCTGTGATAACAAATTCAAAACATCAACTAACATAGAAGCCGATATTTTTTCAGGAAGATTATGCTTTTTTAAAAATTCCTGTCTTTTTATTTTACTGTTTTCCTTTCCGTAAAATCCTGCACGGTATAGGTCAAGCTTTGTAAATTTTTCTTTTATTTCTTTTTCTTTTTCACCTATTATTGTAGCACCGCTTTTAATGATTGCTTCTTTTATAATTTCACAATCAATTCCCTCAACACCTAAAATACCTTCTTTTCCCGGCATGCTTTTTCTTTTTTCTTTTCCTTTTATTTCAGGAATAAAGGCATTTAAAACGCGTTCATTTGCATTACAGCTTTTTATAAAATTTCTTATAATAAAGCCTGCACGGTCAGAATCTGTTAATATTATAATACCATTTTTTTCAGCAAATTTTTTTATTAAGCTCTGGGTTTTTTTATCTTTAAAAACCCTAAACCCATCACAAGCTAAAACATCTGCTATAACCGATTCTTTTACCCTTTTTTTATCATATTCGCCCTCTACAATTATCGTTTCTTTAATTTTAATCATTTTACGCGAACCGGAAGAACAATATAAGTAAATTTATCTCCCTCAACAGGTCTTATAACTGTTGGAGTTACAGGTGTAGAAAAGCTGAATTTAACATTTTCATCATCAATATTTTTAAAAGCATCAATTAAATATTTAGGGTTAAAAGCTATCTGCATAGGCTCACCAATCATATTTACGCTGAACTTATCATTAACCTTACCCATAACGCTTTCGCAGTTTATAAAAACACTGTCATCTTCAATATTTAAAAGAACATAAGACTTGGCAGACTCATTTACAATCATTGCAGCTCTGTCAATAGAATTTAAAATTTTCTTAGTTTCAACCTCAATTACAAGGTTATTTTTATGGTCTGCAACAGACTTATAATTTAAATACTCTCCATCTATTAAACGAGAAACAAAAATGCAATTATCTATGCAAATTTTTACATTATTTTTTGAAACGGAAACTATTGCCTTTTCATCACTTTCTCCAATTATTGATAAAAGCTCTTTTGCATTTTTACCTGGCAGTATAAACTTAATTTTTGAGTCTGTTTCTATTTCTTCTTTTCTTATTGCAACACGATAACCGTCGCAGCCTACAATATTTATTGTTTTTTCATCAATATCAAAGTAAACACCAGTTAAAACAGGCTTGTCTTCCTTCTGGCTTATTGCATAAACTGTCTGACGAACCATATTTTTTAATAAGCTTTCAGAGATTTCAAAAGATGTTTCATCAGAAACTAAAGGAAGAAGAGGGAAGTCTTCAGCAGAAGCAGTTGCAAAATCAAATTTTGCATTTCCGCATGAAATTTTAATTTTTTCGTTTTCATCAACCTCTATAAAAACCTCATCTTCAAAATCAGGAAGTTTTTTTACTGCTACAGAAAACAGGTTTGCACGGACTACTACCATACCTTTTTCTTCAACTTCTGCAGGAATTTCACATTCTAATCCTAAATCGAGATTATTTCCTATCAAACGGAAGGAATTATCACGCGCTTCTAAGAAAATACCCTCCATTATAGGAATAGTAGTTTTTACAGGAACTGCTTTTTCAACAATATTAACAGCTTCTAATAAATCTTTTCTTAAAATTTTAAGTTTCATAGTAAAAAAACCTCCGCAATATCATATAATATATATTTAGTAGTTATAGTAGTAGGGGTTGTGAATTCTGTTAATAACCCTTTTTAAAAAGACTGTAAAGCCAAAGCAGGCTTTTAAAAAGTCTGTTTATAAAATGTTTATAAAAAAAGATATTAACAGGCAATTTTTTATAAAATGGAAAAAAATGTAAATAAAAAAATTATTTACAAGTAAATTATTAACAGTTAACAATTTATAAACAGAAAAATGTTAATAAAGCTTTAAAATAATTATATCATAAAAAGTTTGAAAATTAAAGAAAAATATGATAAAATAAAGAAAAATTTAAAAAAAAGAGGATTAAAATGAAGAAATATGATGTAATATTTTTTGATTTGGACGGAACGATTGTAGATTCTGCACCCGGAATATTAGAGTCTGTAAAATATGCATTAAATTTTTTTGGAATAAAAGAGGAAAATGAAGAAAAATTAAATCTTTTTATAGGACCTCCGCTTTTTGATGCTTTTTCTGAGCACTATAATATGAACAGGGAAGATGCCGATTTGGCAGTAGCAAAATACAGAGAAAATTATAACGAAAATAAAGCTGTTTTAAAATATTCTGTTTATGAAGAAATTGAAGAGGTTTTAAGAGAACTTAAAAAGGCAGGAAAAACAATATGCTTAGCAACTGCAAAACCTCTTAAATTTGCAGAAATTATTTTAAAGGAAGCAGGGCTTTATAATTATTTTGATATTGTTAATGGGGCATCATTTGATGAAAGTAAAAGAACAAAAACTGCAGTAATAAAGGATACTATAGAGAGTAACAACTTTAAAAAAGATAAAATTTTAATGGTGGGCGACCGTGAAAACGATGTAACGGGCGCGAAAAACAATAATATTGATGTTTTGGGTGTATTGTATGGCTACGGAGATGAAAAAGAGCTAAAAGATGCCGGGTGTGAAAATATAGTAAATAAACCAAAAGATATATTAAATTTTATATTAAATTAAAAAAAGAGGTATTTACCTCTTTTTTATTTTGTCTATAAGTATTTCCTTTTTATTTTTTTCGGGATTTTCAATAACAAAATCCAAAAGAGAATTTAAAGTGTCCCCGATTTCTTTTCCGAAAAAACCTAATTTTTTAAGGTCGTTTCCGTCGATATCTAAATTTTTAACTGAAAAAACCTCTTTATTTTCTTTAATTTCAAAATAAAGGCTTTCTATTTTATTTAAAAAGTCAAGTCGTGGGGAAGTTAAAGCTAAATTCTGAGACAAGCAATCCGCTCTTTTTAAATTTATTAAGTCTAAGAAAATATCTTCGCCTACCGAGTTTATTGCTCTTTTTACATACTTTTTCTCAGGAATAATCTCTCGGTCGTGGTGCTTTATAAGTCTTATAATTTTATCTTTATCAGAGTTTTTAAACTTATATTTACTTAAAAATTCTTCTGCTAATTCCACACTTTTTTTCGCATGATTTCGGAAAGTATCCTCTCCCTCATCATTTTTTCCTTTAGTGTGTGGCTTTCCCCAGTCGTGCAAAAGTGCTGAAAACCTTAAATATGGCTTATCTTCGCAGTTTTTTACAACATTTAATGAGTGAATACCAACATCATAAATATGCCATTTTATATTCTGTGGAGTTTCAAAACACAAACACATTTCGGGCATAATATATTTTAAAACGCCGAGAGTATATAAATCGAAAATTTTATCAGGGTCTGCCACTAAAATCTTAGTGATTTCCGAAATAATACGCTCAACACTTAAATTTTTTACAAGATGTGCATTTTTCTTAATTGAGCATAAGGTTTGCTCGTGAATTTTAAACCCCTTTTGAGAAGCAAAACGCACCGCTCTTAAGATTCTTAAAGCATCCTCACTAAATCTTGTATCAGGGTCGCCAACACATCTTATAATGCGATTTTGAAGGTCTTTTGCACCATCAAAAAAATCCATTAAGCCATGCTTTTCATTGTATGCCATAGCGTTTATGGTAAAATCGCGTCTTTTTAAATCTTCTTCTAAGGAGTTGGTAAAAGATACGCTTTGAGGTCTTCTGTTGTCTAAATATTTGCCGTCGCACCGAAAGGTAGTAAGTTCAAAAATCTCGCCGTTTTCCAAAACACTTACAGTTCCGTGCTTAATTCCCGTGTCAAAGGTTTTTGTAAAAATTTTTTTCACATCTAAAGGAGTTGCATCGGTTGTAATATCCCAGTCATTCGGAGTAATTCCCAAAAGGGAATCGCGCACACATCCTCCGACAGCGTATGCTGAAAATCCGTTATTTTCAAGGGTACTTATTATATTTTTAACGCTTTCGGGTAAAAAAATCTTCACAAAATCACCTCTTTACACAGATAATTATAAATCAAAAAGAAAAAATCGTCAATAAAATCATAAATAAAAGATACTATTTACTTGATTTTGCTTTACTTTTTTGGTATACTATATGTAAAATGGGTAGATGTATAAATTTTTACATAAATAAACCTGTAAAACAAAAGAAAGGGTGCGAATTTATGAACAAGGTTATTAAAGAAGGTCTTACATTTGATGATGTTTTATTAGTTCCTCAAAAATCTGAGGTAACACCCGATATGGTTGATTTATCAACATATCTTACAAAAAAAATTAAGCTTAACATTCCTTTGATGAGCTCGGCGATGGATACTGTTACGGAATCTGCAATGGCTATTGCGATGGCTCGTGAGGGCGGTATTGGTATTATACACAAAAATATGACGATAGAGGCTCAGGCAACTGAGGTTGACAAGGTAAAACGCTCAGAGCACGGAATTATTATAGATCCGTTCTTCTTAACACCCGACAGGACCTTAGAAGAAGCAGATAAACTAATGGGAAAATACAGAATTTCAGGTGTGCCGATATGTGAAAACGGCAAACTAATCGGAATTTTAACAAACCGTGATTTACGCTTTGAAACAGATTTTTCAAGAAAAATCTGTGAGGTTATGACTAAAGAAAACTTAGTTACAGCGCCTGAGGGCACAACCTTAGACGAGGCTCAGGAAATTTTAAGACGCCATAAGATTGAAAAGCTCCCGATTGTAGATAAAAACTTTGGACTTAAGGGATTAATCACAATTAAGGATATTGAAAAAAGCGTTAAATACCCGAACTCTGCAAAAGACGATAACGGAAGATTGTTAGTTGGTGCAGCACTTGGTGTAACAAATGATGTTTTAGACAGAGCAGGTGCGTTATATGATGCAAAGGTTGACGCTTTCGTTTTAGATTCAGCTCACGGACACAGTAAAAATATTATTAAAGCAGTTTCGTTACTTAAAGAAAAATTCCCTGAAGTTTCCTTGATTGCAGGAAACATTGCAACAGGCGAGGCTGCAAAAGAGCTTATAGAAGCAGGTGCAGATGCAGTTAAGGTTGGTATAGGACCTGGCTCTATTTGTACAACAAGAATTGTTGCAGGTATCGGCGTTCCGCAGATTACTGCAATTAACGATGTTTATGAGGTTGCAGACAAATACGGCGTTTCTGTTATTGCAGACGGCGGTATTAAATACTCAGGCGACTTACCAAAGGCAATTGCCGCAGGTGCAGACGCTATAATGATTGGTAGCCTTCTTGCAGGCTGTGAAGAAAGCCCCGGAGAAGAAGAAATCTATCAGGGCAGAAGATTTAAAGTATATCGCGGTATGGGCTCAATCGCTGCTATGGAGGTTGGCTCTAAAGACCGTTACTTCCAGACAAACACCAAAAAGCTCGTTCCTGAAGGTGTTGAGGGAAGAGTTCCGTTTAAGGGAGCAGTTTCTGATACAATCTATCAGTTAATGGGCGGTCTTCGTTCAGGTATGGGTTACTGCGGCACACCAACAGTTTCTGACCTTAAGAAAAACGGCAAATTTATAAAAATTACAGGTGCAGGTCTTAAGGAAAGCCATCCGCACGATATTTCAATAACAAAAGAAGCTCCTAACTACACAACACAAAGCTAATTTTAGTCGAAAGGCGAAATTTTGATGAAAAAAAAGTATGATGACAACAGTATATCGTCCTTAAAGGGAGCGGACCGTGTCCGCTTGCGCCCAGGCGTAATTTTCGGCTCTGACGGAATTGACGGCTGTGAACATTCGTTTTTTGAAATCCTTTCAAACTCTATTGACGAGGCTCGTGAGGGCTACGGAAAGGAAATCGAAATCACACGCTTTATGGATAAATCCATAGAGGTTAAGGATAATGGCCGCGGTATTCCTATGGACTATAACGAAAACGAACAGCGTTATAACTGGGAATTGATTTTCTGTGAGCTTTACGCAGGCGGAAAGTATAAAAACAACTCGGGCGAAAATTATGAGTACAGCTTAGGCTTAAACGGTCTTGGCACCTGTGCTACGCAGTACAGCTCATCATATATGGATGTTACGGTAACATACGGCGGAAAAAAATATTCGATGCATTTTGAAAAGGGAAATCCCGCATCTGAGCTTATGATTGAGGAAACGAAAAGCAAAAAGACGGGAAGTACCATAAAATGGCGTCCGGATACCGAGGTTTTTACCGACATTAACATTCCTCTTGAATATTTTCAGGATGTTTTAAAGCGTCAGTCCGTTGTAAATTCGGGCATTAAGTTTATTTTGTACAACCAGACCTTAGAGGGATGGGATATGTACGAGTATGTTTATGAGAACGGCATTAACGACTATGTGAGCGAGATTTCGGCGGGTAAGGAATTTACACCTGTTTTCTCATTTGAAACACAAAGGCGTGGCCGCGACCGTGAGGATAAGCCCGATTACAATGTTAAAATGCAGTTTTCTTTTTGCTTTAATAACGATGTAAATATGATAGAATACTACCATAACTCAAGCTTTTTAGAGCATGGCGGTGCACCCGACAAGGCGGTAAAAAGTGCGTTTGTGGCAGTTTTGGATAAGTATTTAAAAAACAACAACAAGTATAATAAAAACGAAAGTAAAATAAGCTTTGTTGATATTTCCGACAGCTTGATTTTAGTTTCAAACTCGTTTTCTACGGTTACAAGCTACGAAAACCAGACGAAAAAGTCTATTACGAACAAGTTTATTCAAGAGGCTATGACCGAAGTTTTGAGAGAGCAAATAGAGGTCTGCTTAATCGAAAACAAGGAAGCGGCAGAAAAAATTGCACAGCAGGTTTTAATTAACAAAAGAAGCCGTGAAAAAGCCGAGCAAACGAGAGTTGCAGTTAAAAAGAACTTAACAGGCGCGGTTGATATGACAAACCGCATAAACAAGTTTATAAATTGCAGAACGAAGGACCTAGAACGCCGTGAAATTTATATAGTTGAGGGCGACTCGGCGTTGGGCTCTTGCAAAAAGGGAAGAGATGCTGAGTTTCAGGCGATTATCCCCGTTCGAGGTAAAATTCTAAACTGCCTTAAGGCAGACTACGGCAAGATTTTTAAAAGCGAGATTATAACTGACTTAATCAAGGTTTTAGGCTGTGGAATTGAGATTTCATCAAAGCATAAGGATATTCAGACCTTTGATTTAGACAATCTTCGCTGGAACAAGGTTATTATCTGTACCGATGCTGATGTCGACGGCTACCAGATAAGAACACTTATTCTTACTATGATTTATGTGCTTATGCCGACTTTAATAAAAGAGGGCAAGGTTTATATCGCAGAATCCCCGCTTTTTGAGATAACCTGTGGAAAAGACACATATTTTGCATTTAACGAAGCAGAAAAGCAGGAAATTGTTGAAAGCCTGGGAAATAAAAAGGTTAAAATTCAACGCTCTAAAGGTCTTGGCGAAAACGAGCCTGAGATGATGTGGCAAACAACGATGAACCCTGAAACGAGAAGATTGGTTCGCGTAACATTTGAAGACGAAGAAGCAACATTTCGTATGTTTGATGTGCTTTTAGGCGATAATTTGCAGGCACGAAAAGAGTTTATCGCAGAATTTGGGCATAAGTTCTTAGATAAGGCAGACATCAGCTAAAGGATTTTAAAAATGGCGTAGAACACGAAAAACAAAAAATTATTTATTATAAGTTATGAAAGAACTCGGAACAAACCGAGTTCTTTTTGTTTTTTATGTTTTTCGTTATCTGCGAACTTCACCTCTCGGCGTACCCTCGTACGCCTTCGGGATTCAGTTCGCAGATTCTACATCCATTTTTTTCAATCCTGCGTTTTTAAAAAAGACACAGAACACAAAAAAACACTTCCGATTTTTTGGAGGTGTCGAAAGGCTGAGGAAAAAAGCACAGAATGAACAAACCGAACCCGAAGCTGTACAAAGGTACTGCGAGAGGTAAG
>JAZSJX010000066.1:0-9987 GCA_045534535.1 Congzhengia sp. | reverse complement strand
ATGCCGTTATAAAAATAGTTGCCGGGTGTAAATATGTTATGTTCAATAGCAAGTAAGGTTTCGTCTGCCATTAAGGATGTGGCAAGCTCACTTGATGTTTTACCTTTCCAATAGCTGTTAGCCTCGGAAAGCTTTTTCTTTGTTTCGTCAGAAATATAGAATGGGTCAGCTGAACGGGTAGCAATGGTATCAAACTCGTCCTGTAACCATTCGTATGAAAACTCAGGGAAGGTCTGACAGCTTCTTGAAGTCATTGTTGTACTTCCTACAATAAGCTCATCAGGACGGATTACTATAGGAATGTTTCTTAAAATATGAGCAAACGCTTTTGCTCTTCTTTTAATCATAGGCAAAGCTTCAGTTTCCTTATATGATTCCGTTAAAAGTACAGCACGGTCAGCTTCAATCTGCGGAGTACTCTCAAACAGATTGTTAATGAGCCTTGTTATTCTATCGGATTTAGGAATAGATTTACTTTCATAATTATTCATATTATCACCTTTCCTTACAATATATTCATAATTTCATTAACCACATTTGTTGTTTCGTATTTACACATTCGTTTTATATCAGGTATGGCTCCGGGTGGCGAAAATGTGTGGCAAGCACATCTTAGCATTTCAAAGTCATTAGTGTTGTCGCCAAATGCCGCGGTTTCCAAAGCAGAAATACCTGATAATTTTTGCAGAAATTCAGCGGCTTTTCCTTTGTTTGTACCACTTGATACAAATTCAGTCCATAAATTGTCAGAGTATACTTCGCAAAGTCTTCCTGTGTTTTTAGCACAAGTTCTCACCTTTTGCCTTTCAGAATCTGAAAGCGAGTAAAACGCTAACTTGTACACATTTCCGCAGGTGTCTGCCTCTTTAATTTCAGAAGCGCCTCTTTCTGAATACAAAACAATATTTTTACTGTTTACAAGAGGAACAAAACGGGAGATAAGAGCTTTATCAATTATAGAAGAAAAAATAACCTTGCTGTTTTTGATAACCAATGAGCCATCGCCGCAAATAAATGTTACCTTTTCTTTAACCTCTGAAAAGAGCTTTTTCAAATCACAGTAAGTCCTGCCACTTGCAATTACAAACTCTGTGCCCTTTGAAACGGCGTATTCTATAGCACGAAAAACATCATCCGAAATGGTGGTGTTGCCTTTTTCGAGCAATGTGCCGTCAACATCACACAAAATCATACGAATTTTAGTGTTTTCCATGCATAGCCTCCGTTTTCTAACGATTTTATTCCTACATACTATATAATACACTATATTATAGTGCTTGTCAATAGAAAACACAAAAATAAAAACAAAAAAAATCCAAAACACAGAAAAACAAAGAAATATAATTGTAAAACAAAGCGCATTTATTGACAAAATTCCTGCATAAGTGTATAATTGCAGGTATAATAAATGAGAATAACCGATAGTGAGGTGGCAAATAAAATGAAAGAAAAATTTTCAGTCGGTGGAATGACATGCTCTGCCTGTAGCTCCCATGTTGAAAAGGGAGTTGCATCTGTTCTGGGAGTTAAAAGCGTGTCGGTTAATCTTCTTACAAACTCTATGACCGTTGAATTTGATAAAGAAAAAACAAATACTGATGAGATAATATCGGCGGTGGTATCATCGGGATACACAGCAAGCGTATTTGGAAAAGCGAATGTAAAGGAAGAAAAACGCGAAAAAAAGGAGGATATGCTATCCGTAAAGAACAGGCTCATAGCATCTGTATGTTTTTTAATACCTTTAATGTATGTGTCAATGGGGGAAATGGTCGGGCTTCCGCTTCCTTCTTTTTTGACAGGACATGAAAACGCAATATCCTTTGCGTTTTTGCAGTTTTTGCTATGCCTTCCTGTTTTATATATTAACAGAAATTATTATATAGTAGGTTTTAAAAGGCTTTTATCTAAAAGTCCAAATATGGACACTTTAATTGCAATAGGCTCCTTTGCAGCTTTAATTTACGGAATATACGCAATATTTAAGATAGGTTCAGCAATGGGCGTGGGCGATATGGAAACAGTAGCTAAATTTCATATGGAGCTGTATTTTGAATCGTCAGCTATGATATTTACATTAGTTACATTGGGCAAATTTTTGGAGGAACGCTCAAAGGGTAAAACAAGTGAGGCGATAAAAAAGCTTATTGAACTTGCACCGAAAACTGCAATAGTTTTGCGCGATGAAAAAGAAACTGAGATTTTGGCAAGTGATGTTTTGGTAGGGGATATAGTAATCGTAAAGCCTGGAATGAGCATTCCTGTTGACGGTGTTGTTATTTTCGGAGAAACGGCAGTTGACGAATCAGCACTCACAGGCGAGAGTATTCCTGTTGAAAAGACTGTAGGGGACAAGGTAATTGGTGCTACAATTAACAAAAGCGGATATATAAAGGTAAAAGCCGAAAAGGTAGGAGATGATACCGCCTTTTCTGAGATAATAAAGCTTGTCCAAGAGGCATCGGGAAGTAAAGCTCCGATAGCAAAGCTTGCCGATAAGGTATCGGGAATTTTTGTTCCTGTAGTTATTGCTATTTCGACTTTAACCTTTATAGTATGGAAAATAGCAGGTGCGGAATTTGAGTTTGCATTTTCCTCGGCATTAGCAGTTTTAGTAATATCGTGTCCCTGTGCATTAGGGCTTGCCACACCTGTTGCAATAATGGTGGGAACCGGGAAGGGTGCGTCAAACGGAATTTTAATAAAGTCGGGTGAGGCACTGCAAACGCTGTGCACAATAAAGGCAATTGTTTTAGATAAAACAGGAACAATAACCGAGGGAAAGCCATCGGTAGCAGATGTAAAAGCGTTTGATATTGACGAAAATAAGCTTTTAGAAATTGCATATTCATTGGAAAGACAAAGCGAACACCCACTCTCTGTAGCAATTTCTGCGTATGCCGAAATGAAGAATACTAAGAGCCTTGAAGTAAATGAATTTGAGGCGGTACACGGAAAAGGTGTCAGAGGCAAAATAGATGGCGTAATTTATCTTGCGGGAAACGGTAAGCTTATGGAGCAGGAAAACATAAGCATTGATGATTATAAAAGTATAATATCAGATTATTCAAATGAGGGGAAAACGCCTGTTTTAGTAGCTGATGAAAGAAAAGTTATTGGTGTTTTTGCGTTAGCAGACCAGATTAAAGCGTCGTCTGAAAAGGCAATAGAAAATCTTAAAAAGATGCATATTGATGTAATGATGCTGACAGGCGATAACAAACAGACAGCAAATGCAGTTGCGAAAAAAATTGGTATTGAAAAAGTTATAGCCGAGGTTTTACCTGAGGATAAGGAAAGCAAAATAAGAGAAGTCCAGAAAGGTAATATAAAAACCGCGATGGTAGGCGATGGTGTAAACGATGCACCGGCCTTAATGCGTGCAGATGTCGGTATTGCAATTGGTGCGGGAGCAGATGTTGCGATAGAAAGTGCCGATATAGTTTTGGTAAGAAATGATTTAGAGGATGTTGTTTCAGCGATTAGACTAAGCAAGAAAGTTCTTTTAAACATTAAAGAAAATCTTTTCTGGGCGTTTATTTATAACACAATAGGAATTCCCGTTGCAGCAGGCGTGTTTTTCCCGATATTTGGCTTTAAGTTAAATCCTATGCTTGGTGCTGCAGCTATGAGTTTAAGCAGTGTATGTGTCGTTTTAAATGCGTTAAGGCTAAGAAATTTTAAATCCGAAAGAGAAAAAATAAAATCAAATAAAAGGAGAGACAAAAAGATGGAAGTTATAATTGAGGGAATGATGTGTACTCATTGCAGCGGCAGAGTAGAAAAGGTGCTAAATGAGATTGAGGGTGTAAGCGCAACAGTTAATTTAGAGGAAAAGAAAGCCTATATAACCTGTGATGATAAAGTCTCAAAGGAACAGATAAAGACTGCGATAGAGAATGCAGGATATACAGTTACTCAAATTAAATAAAAAAACAAGTGGCTGTAGCAATTTTGCTACAGCCACTTGTTTTTATGAAATTTATGCTCTTTTTGCTTTTTTCTTCTTTAAGCTCTTTAAACCAACCCAGATAGGACCGGCAAGCAGGATACTTGAATATGTTCCTGCTAGCAAGCCTACAATCAAAGGAAGAGCAAACTCTTTGATAGAATCAACACCTAAGATGTAGAGCAATACAACAGGAATAATTGTTGTTAAGGTTGTAAAGAATGAACGCCTTAATGTCTGTGTTACACTTGTGTTAATTAAACCCTTAAGGTCAGACTTTTTAACCTTGCCCATATTTTCTCTTACACGGTCAAAAACAACGATTGTGTTGTTGATTGAGTAACCGATAATTGTAAGCATAGCGGCAATAAAGTTAGCATTCATAGGAATTTTAAATATCGCATAGAATGAAAGCATTATAAGCACATCGTGTATTAAGCATATAACTGCAGATGCACCTGTAAAGAATTCAAATCTTATTGAAATATATACAAGCATCAATAAAACAGCGATTACGGCAGCCTTTAATGCCTGTCCACGAAGCTCAGCACCCATTGTTGCGGTAACATCTTCAACCTGAAGAATTGCTGCATCGTCGATTTTAAATTCTTCTTTTAAAGCTTCGACAATCTTGTTTCTTACATCACGCTCAATAGGTGGTGTCTGAATAATGATTTGTGTTCCGTCAGATTTTAAAACCTTAGCAGAGCCAATTGAATCGGCTGCACCTTTTACAACCTTTGAAACCTCGTCGAAGTCAACTTCTTTTCCCATTTCAACATACATTGTCATACCGCCGGCAAAGTCAACATCCTGAACGAAACCGCCGCCTGCGACAAGAAAAGTAATACCTAAAATGATAATCACTACAGGAAGAATACAATAATATTTTGCTCTTTCAACTAATTTCAACATCTTATTGTACCTCCTTTTTAATTTTTTTTGCACCATACAAAGCAGGGTTTTTAATTTTTAAATCAACAACTAATTTTAAAAGATACTTTGTAATGAATATTGCTGTGAACATACTTACGATGGTACCAATTGCAAGTGTTACAGCAAAGCCCTTGATTGTACCTGTACCGAAGATGTAAAGTACAACTGCTGCAATAATTGTTGTAACATTGGAGTCAACAATTGCTAAGAAAGCACGGTCAAAGCCTGAAACAACAGCAGTTTTAATCGTCTTTCCTAAGTTAAGCTCTTCTTTGATACGCTCAAAGATAATAACATTTGCGTCGACCGCCATACCGATTGAAAGAATAATACCTGCAATACCTGCAAGGCTTAAGTTTATTCTGAAGAATGTCATAATGTATACAACGATTGCCATATATGCCAAAAGTGAAATATCTGCAACCAAGCCTGGAAGCTTGTAAACTAAAAGCATAAATAACAAGATGAGTATAATACCGATACCTGCGGCAATTAAGCTTGTTGACAGTGCTTCTTCGCCTAATGTAGGTCCTATAGAGCTTAACTCAACATCCTTAATAGAGAAAGGAAGGTTACCTGAATTGATGAGTGCTGCAAGTTCACCGGTTTCAGAAGCGTCAGTAAATCCGCCTGAAATAATACATTCAGGATTGTTTATAGCTTCTTTAACAGTAGGCTGACTGATAATGGTTTCATCTAACATAATAGCGATGAAGTTTGCACCTTCGCCTTTTTGTGAAGCGTTTAGCGTAGCATTATAAAACTTTTCTACACCTGATGATTTTAGGTTAAGCTTTACATAGTGAGCAGAAACCTGTGTTTCATCAACAGGACCGTATGATGCTGTTGCAGAATCAACATCTGCACCCTCTAAAACAATATTACCATCAGAATCTCTGAAAGTTAAAACAGCTGTCTGACCTAAGGTTTCAACAGCCTCCTGAGGGTTCTGGATAGCAGGGATTTCAACCCTTACCTTCTTTTCGCCCTGACGAGAAGTTGTAGCTTCGTTGTAGCCTAAGGAATCCAAACGGCTTCTTAATACATTTTCAACGGACTGCATCTGCTCTTCTGTAGCAGTTTCAGTCTGTGCCTCGTAAGTAATAACTGAACCGCCTACCAAGTCAAGACCCTGTCTTATTCCCCAATCCTCATCTAAAGCATTAGGATAAGAAATGTTATAGCCGAACATGCTGATATTCATACCTGCAAGCACAACTACAACTGAGGTTACAATAACAAGTAGGGCGATTATAAGTTTCGCGATACTTTTTTTCATGTGTGTATTTCCTCCTTTATAAAATCGCATAGAATTATTATATATTTTTTTTTATATTTAGTCAACAGTAAATTTATAAAATTACTAAATTAAAAAAAATCCTTGCATTATTTTATAAAATGTGATATTATGTTAAGGAATTAAATATGGATAAATGCTATGACGAAGCAAAGTAGTTGTCGCACCACCTAAAAAGAGAGAGTTCTTCATCGGCTGGAAGAGAGCTCGGTTAAGGCGATATACGAAATTTCACTTCCGAGCTTCACGCCAGAACAAACATAAAAGTAGGGCGTGGCGTAGTTTGTGCGTTAAACAAAAAAAGAGTTTCCTTGAATATAAGGAAAAATCAGGGTGGTACCGCGGATATTACTGTTCGTCCCTTTGGGATGAGCAGTTTTTTTATTTTTAAAATTCCCTGCGTATGCAATTTGCCCTAATTTGCATACGAAATATATTTCGGGCAGAAAGGTAAAAGGATATGAAAGAACAGTTATCAGCAATTAAAAAGGCTGCACAGGAAGAATTATCAAGCCTTAACACGCTACAGTCTTTAGAGGAGATAAGAGTTCGTGTTTTAGGAAAAAAAGGCGAACTTACACAGGTGCTTCGTCAGATGGGTTCGTTGTCGGCAGAGGAAAGACCTGTGATTGGTGCATTGGCAAACGAAATCAGAGAGGATATTGAAAATGCGATTGCCGCAAAAAAGGAAGAGCTTGTTAAAAAGGAAAGAGATAAAAAACTAAAAGAGGAAGTAATAGATGTTACGATGGCAGGCAAAAAGCCTGCAGCGGGCGGTTTTCATCCAATTACCAAGGTTTTAGATGAAGTAAAAAGCATATTCTTAGGAATGGGCTTTTCAATTGCAGAGGGTCCCGATGTTGAACTTGATTATTATAACTTTGAAGCGTTAAATATCCCGAAAGAGCATCCTGCCCGCGACACACAGGATACATTTTATATAAGCGACAATGTCGTGCTTCGTACACAGACATCGCCTATTCAGGTTCGTGTAATGGAAAAAACGAAGCCTCCAATCAGAATTATTGCCCCTGGCAGAGTTTACAGAAGCGATGCAGTTGATGCAACACACTCTCCTGTTTTCCATCAGGTAGAGGGATTGGTAATTGACAAGGGCATCACAATGGCAGACCTTAAAGGAACGCTTGAACAGTTTTTAAAATCTTTATACGGAAATGAAGCGAAAATAAGACTTCGTCCTCACCATTTTCCGTTTACAGAGCCGAGTGCTGAGGTTGATGTTTCGTGCTTTGTCTGTGGCGGAAAGGGTTGCAGAGTTTGTAAGGGCGAGGGCTTTATCGAGCTTTTGGGTGCAGGTATGGTTCACCCCGATGTTTTAAGAAGATGCAATATTGACCCTGAGGTTTACAGCGGTTTTGCATTCGGTTTAGGTTTAGAGCGTATCGTTATGAGAAGAATGAATATTGACGATATGCGTCTTTTATACGATAACGACATAAGATTCTTAAAACAGTTTTAATTAAAGATTTGAAAGGATGAAAATATTATGAAATTACCACTCAGTTGGCTTTCTGATTATACAGATATGTCGGGAATAACACCCGAAATGTACAACCATGCCTTGACTATGTCTGGCTCAAAGGTTGAGGGAATTGAAAATGTAGGCGATGAAATTGAAAATGTTGTTACAGGAAAAATTTTAAGCGTTGAAAAGCACCCCGATGCTGACAAGCTGAAAATCTGTCAGTTAGATGTAGGAAATGAAACTTTACAGATTGTAACAGGTGCAGATAATGTAAAACCCGGTCAGACCGTGCCAGTCGCTTTGTCCGGCGCACACCTTCCAGGCGGAGTTAAAATTAAAAAGGGTAAGCTTCGTGGGGTAGAGTCAAACGGTATGCTATGCTCATATGAAGAAATCGGTATGACAAAAGAAGATTTTCCTGACGCTGAATACGGCATTTTGATTTTAAAAGACGGTTTGCCGTTAGGAAAAGACATAAAAGAAGTATTCGGTTTAGACAATCCAATCGTTGAATTTGAAATCACATCAAACAGACCCGATTGCTTTAGTGTTATAGGTTTGGCAAGAGAAACTGCCGTAACCTTTGGAAGACCTTTTAGCGTTCATACACCGGTTGTAAAAGGCTCGGGAGATGACATAAACAAATATGTAAAAATCTCAGTAGAATCTGACCTTTGCAAGCGTTATACCGCAAAGATGGTTAAAAATGTGAAAATAGGACCATCTCCTGCATGGATGGTTAAAAGATTAGAGTCTTGCGGAATTCGTTCAATCAACAATATAGTTGACATTACAAACTATGTGCTTTTAGAGTATGGTCAGCCTATGCACGCCTTTGATATGAGCTATTTAGAGGGAAGCGAAATCAATGTAAAATGTGCAAAAGACGGCGAAAAGATGAACACCTTAGACGGCGAGGAAAGAACGCTCGATTCATCTATGCTTATGATTTATGACGGCAAAAAGCCTGTTGCTGTTGCAGGTGTTATGGGTGGCGAAAATTCAGAAGTAAGAGATGAAACCACCACTGTCTTATTTGAATCTGCAACATTTGTAGGCTCATCTGTCCGTATTACAGCAAAAAAATTAGGACTTCGTACGGAAAGCTCATCAAGATACGAAAAGGGTCTGGATACAGAAAACACATACCCTGCAGTTATGCGTGCCTGTGAGCTTATTGAGGAATTGGGTTGTGGCGAGGTTGTAGATGGCGTGATAGATATTTACAACAAAAAACCCGAAGAGGTTAAAATTAAGTTTGAGCCTGAAAGAATAAACAAATTTATAGGCTTTGAGGTTTCAGAAGAATTTATGGTAAAGGCACTTACCGATTTGGGCTTTAAGGTAGAAAACGGCGAAATTATAGCACCTACATTCAGACCTGATATTTTATGCTTTAACGATATAGCGGAAGAGGTTGCAAGAATTTACGGCTACGATAAAATTCCGTCAACCTTGATGAAAGGCGAAGCAACAATCGGTATTAAAACATACGAGCAGAATATGGAAGAGCGTGTTAAAAACCTTTTGGTTGGTGCGGGTCTTTACGAAATTTTGGTATTTAGCTTTACAAATCCTAACATTTTCGACAAGCTCAATATATCAAAGGAAGATAGCAAAAGAAATACAGTTAAAATCACAAACCCATTAGGCGAAGAAAACTCAATTATGAGAACTACGGCACTCGCTTCTATGATGGATGTTTTAGCAAGAAATGAAAACTTTAAAACAGAAAAGGCAAGGCTTTTTGAAATAGGAAAAATCTATCTTCCAAAAGAGGCAGAACCACTTCCCGAGGAAAAGCATGTTTTAACACTCGGTATGTACGGCGATTGCGATTTTTATGACTTAAAGGGAGCAATAGAGCTTGTTTTAGATAATCTTGGTATAGCTAAATTTACTGTTATGCCAAGCACAGAAAATCCAACCTTCCACCCCGGAAGATGTGCATCTCTATCTGTAGGAGGAGAAGTTATTGGTACATTCGGTCAGGTACATCCCGTTGTTTGCGAAAATTATGATATGTCAAACGAGGTGTATGTCGCAGAGCTTGATTTTGATGCTTTAATTTTAGCCGCAAATACAGAAAAAACATACAAAAAGCTACCTAAATTCCCATCAACACAGCGTGATTTGGCGCTCATTGCGGATGACAGTATTTTGGCTGCACAGATTGAGGAAATTATTAAGAAAAAGTCAGGCAATATCTTTGAATCGTTGACGCTTTTCGATGTATATAAGGGAAAACAGGTTGAAGAGGGCAAAAAGTCAATGGCGTATTCAGTTGTGTTCCGCACAGAAGAAAAAACTTTAACTGAT
>JAZSJX010000022.1:0-4505 GCA_045534535.1 Congzhengia sp. | reverse complement strand
AAAGGTGCAAATATGAAATTTAGCGCAGCTCTTTCAGATCTTAATATAATAGACCGCGACGATGAGTCGGCGATTTATTTCGATTGGACTTATGGGGCTGTATCCGATGAGGAGTCCGGCATTTTAGTAGAATACGGCGAGAGCTTCAGAGAAGACGGTGAAAGTTTTATATCCATGGAAACAGAAGGTTTTGGTATAGATTTCATAGATTATGGTGCAACAGTTACATTTGACAGAGCGGGCAGATATTTGATTGAAGCACCGATTGGCTTTGTAACTGCCGAGGAAAGAATTAGTGTTTTAGGAACTTGCAATTGCAAGTTCCTTTTTTTATTCTCTTAAGCTTTTTAAAAGTGCAATTTCCTCGGCGTAGCCGGGAAGCTCGTTCGGAGTTTCTAAAAAGAAAGGCAAATGCTTTAGTCTGGGGTGATTTATAATTGCTTTAAAGCCTTCTGTGCCGATAAAGCCGCCGCCTATTACCTCATGCCTGTCCTTATGGCTTTCGAACGGGTTTTTACTGTCGTTTATATGAATTGCACGAAGCCTATTTAATCCGATAATTTCGTCAAACTCATCTAAAACACCGTCTAAATCGTTTGCTATATCGTAGCCTGCATCGTAAACATGGCAGGTATCTAAGCAAACACCGAGCTTTTCGTTTAATTTTACTTTATCTATAATTGCCCTTATTTCGTGAAATTTTCCGCCGACCTCACTACCCTTTCCTGCCATAGTTTCTAAAAGAATGGTGGTGGTCATATCCTCAAAAATAACCTCGTTTAAAATCTCGGCGATCTGGTCAATGCCGACATCAGTGCCTTGTCCGACATGGCTTCCCGGGTGGAAGTTATAGAGGTTTCCCGGCACTAATTCCATACGGGCAATATCGTCAATAAAGGTGTTTTTTGCAAACTCGCGAACGGACGGCTTGTCCGAGCATGCGTTTAGAGTATAAGGAGCGTGAGCTAAAATCACATCAATTCCGTTTTTGCCGGCAAATTCTAAAAATGCATCAATATCCTTTTGGTCAATGGGTTTTGCTGAACCGCCTCTTGGGTTTCTTGTAAAAAACTGAAAGGTGTTGGCACCTATTTCGGTTGCAACCTTTCCCATATTCAAAAAGCCTTTTGATGCTGACAAATGACATCCTATTTTAAACATACCTATACCCCTTAAACTAAATGTTCAAATTTATCTCCTGCTAAAAGGTGGAAATGAAGGTGGAAAACCGTCTGCCCTGCATCCTCTCCGCAGTTGTTTAAAATTCTGTAGCCGTCTTCTGCAAAGCCTAAATCCTTAGCAAGCTTTGCTGCGGTCAAAACAATATGCCCGATTAGGTCCTTGTGAGTTTCGTCTAATTTATTTGCACAGCAAATATGCTCTTTAGGAATAATTAAAATATGCTCAGGAGCTGCCGGGTTAATATCACGAAAGGCAAAAATCAGCTCGTCCTCATACACCTTTGTTGAGGGGATTTCGCCCTTTACAATTTTACAAAAAATACAGTCATTCATGTTTTTTCCTCCGTAAAGTTAATTTATATATGATTTAATTTTCTCAGCAACAATATCTGCAACATCATCAACATCGCGTTTTTCATCAACATCAATTACAATGTCGCTATCTTCATAATCCTTTTCATAAAGCTTTAAAATATCTGCAATTTCGTTAACGCTTTTACCTGCAATTTCTGCGCGTTTGTTGTGTGAATTTTTAGTGTTTTCGTAGATGGTTTCGGGCTTTGCGCGAAGCCACACAAAAACAGAATTTTCTTTAAGCTTTTCCTTGTTTTTTTCATCAGATATGGTAGAACCGCCTGTAGAAATCAAAACGCCCTTGTTTTCGCTGATATTCATAACGGCAAAACGCTGTGCACCCTCAAAATATTTAATTCCTTTTTTTGTAACCACATCTGATACAGACATATTTTCGCATTTTTTGATATACTCGTCCGTATCATAAAAATCAATTCCGAGTTTTCCCGCAACACGCCTGCCGATAGTGGTTTTTCCCGTACCCATAAAACCGACTAAAACGATATTTTTATTCATAGTTCCTCCGTCTATTTTAATAAGCTGACATCTGTTTTCCATAATTTATTATATTTACGAAAGTTATCCAATTATTCTTAATATATTTTGTTCCGCCAAAAAGAATATATTCTTCCTTTTAATTTTAGCATTTGTACATTTTATTGTCAAGAAAATCAAATTGACAACCCCTGATAAAAGGGGTATAATTATACATAGAAAAAGCTTAAAATTTTTCTTTAGGGCGGTGTTTTGATGGAGAAAAAAACTAAAAAGAAACTTATAATAATTGCACTGGGTGTAGCTGTGGTTCTGCTGCTTGGTGCGGTTTTTTTAAATTTTGCGGTTGATAAAATGTTTTCGCGTGTTACAGAGCAAATCGGAAACAGCGACATATTAGATGAAAAAACCGGGCAAAGCGATGCAAAATTTAATTCTGATGACTTAAAAAACATAGAATCTCAGGTTTCTTCAAAGGATAAGATTGCAGTTTTAACTCTTCTGGCTAAGGCTCTTCCGCCTGAGGAGTATACACGCCTTATGTCGTATGTTTCTGACGGCGTGAGTGAAGAAGAGATAAAAGAAGCCTATAACATAATGCGAAAGCACTTAACGCCCGAGCAGAAAAAACAAATCAAGGACTATTATTTTAAATATATGTATTTAATTCAGGAGTAGCTTTAAAATTTATAACCAAAGGGGTGTCTTTTGTGGACAAGATTTTGCTGAAACTAAAAGAAGAGTTTTCACTTTCTGATAAAATCGTAACAAATATTGTAACCTTAATAGATGAGGGAAACACCATTCCCTTTATAGCCCGTTACAGAAAAGAACTTACCAACTCGGCTGACGATGCACTTTTAAGAAAGTTTTATGAAAAGCTTAAGTCGTATCGTGCTTTAGAGGAAAAAAGAGAAGATATTTTAAGGCTTATCGATGAGCAGGGCGCATTAACTGATGAGTTAAAGGAAAGCATTGAAAATGCCACGACACAGACAGAGCTTGACGATTTATACAGACCATACCGCCCGAAAAGAAAAACGAGGGCGTCTGTTGCAAAGGAAAAGGGTTTAGAGCCTCTGGCAAATATGATTTTGGAGCAGTCAGCCACTATAGAGGACATAAAAAAGCTTGCCGCCCCATTAGTCGGTGATACTGTTGAAAGTTTTGACGAGGCGATAGCGGGGGCATCAGATATTATTGCAGAGCTTGTTTCAGACGATGCAAATGTCAGAACCTTAGCTCGTAAAAGGATATTTTCAGAAGGTATTGTTTCTGTTAAAAACGCGAAGGATGAAGACAGTACATACGCTATGTACTACGATTTTAATGAGCCTGTGAGAAAAATTGCAAACCACAGGATTTTAGCAATTAACCGTGGCGAAAGCGAGGGCTTTTTAAAGCTTTCATTTGATTTAGACGAGGAAGCCTTAATTTTTGAAATTGCAAAAAATTATGTAAAGGAAAACTCAAAAAACCCTCTTTCTGACATTGTTTTTTCCGCTTGCGAAGATGCTTACAAGCGTTTGATTGCACCATCCGTTAAAAATGAAATTCATACTCAGCTTACAGACAGAGCACAAGAGTCTGCAATAGATGTTTTTTCTGACAATTTAGGAAGACTTTTAATGCAACCTCCCGTAAAGGGCAAAATTGTAATGGGTGTTGACCCTGCCTACAGAACAGGTTGCAAAATTGCGGTGGTTGATGAAACGGGCAAGGTTTTGGATACGGCTGTAACATTTTTTACGCTCGACCATCACGACAAGGAAAAGGCAAAGAAGATTTTGCTTTCTATGATTGAAAAGCACAATGTTGACTTAATTTCAATCGGTAACGGAACGGCATCAAAAGAGTCTGAAATTTTTATCGCAGACCTCATAAAAGAAACAAAGCACGAGGTAAAATATGCAGTTGTAAACGAGGCAGGTGCTTCGGTTTACTCGGCGTCAGAGCTTGGAACTGAAGAATTTCCTGACTTTGATGTAGCACAAAGAAGTGCCGTTTCGATAGCAAGAAGACTGCAAGACCCGTTATCTGAGCTTGTTAAAATTGAGCCTAAGTCAATTGGAGTGGGTCAGTATCAGCACGATATGAACCAAAAACGGTTAGACGAGGCACTCACAGGCGTTGTTGAATCGTGTGTTAATGCGGTAGGGGTAGATTTAAACACTGCATCTGTTCCGCTTTTGTCGTATATCGCAGGCATCAATAAGGCGATTGCAAAAAACATCGTGGCATATCGTGAGGAAGAGGGCAAATTTACAGAAAGAAAACAGCTTTTAAAGGTTAAAAAGCTTGGTGAAAAGGCATATTTGCAGTGTGCGGGATTTCTTCGTATAACAGATGGCAAAAATCCGCTTGATGCAACGCCTGTTCATCCCGAATCTTATAAAACAACAATTTTGCTTCTTAAAAAAGCAGGGGTTGATGAAAAAAATATTGACCGTGAGCTTTTTGAAAAAAATGTGAAAA
>JAZSJX010000004.1:0-25350 GCA_045534535.1 Congzhengia sp. | reverse complement strand
AAAAACTATTGACAAAGCAAAAAAATTAGTGTAAAATAAGTCAGGTGTTTAGGTTTCGAGCTTTACACCCTCTAAGCCTTAGGTGTATTTGAGGTGAATTTTATGGGAAAAGATTTAAACATTGCTATGCTTTTAGACTTTTACGGCGAGTTGCTTACCAAAAAGCAGGAAGAGGCGTTAAACCTTTATTATAACGAGGATTTGTCTTTGGCAGAAATCGCAGAGCCTTTAGGCATTACCCGTCAGGGTGTTCGCGATACTATAAAGCGTGGCGAAAAACAGCTTTATGACTTAGAAGAAAAGTTAGGTCTTGCAAAAAGGTTTCGTGATGTGAAATCCGAGGTCTTTGAAATTCAGGAAATGTTTAATGAGGTAAGGGAGTATGTGGATTCCTTTATTCATTCTGCCAGGCTTTCGGAGGCTACCAAAAAAATTTCCGACCGATTAAGCTCGGTTTCCGATAAGCTATAATCTATGAAGGGAGTGTTTTATTTTGGCATTTGAAAACTTATCAGAAAAGCTTTCTGCCGCTTTAAAAAAATTAAAGGGCAAAGGCGTTGTTTCAGAAAAAGACATTAAAGAATCAATGCGCGAAATAAAGCTCGCTCTCTTAGAAGCCGATGTTAACTACAAGGTTGTAAAGGAATTTATTGCAAAGGTTTCAGAACGCTGTGTTGGGGCTGATGTTTTAGAAAGCTTAACCCCCGGTCAGCAGATTGTAAAAATTGTAAATGATGAGCTTACCGCACTTATGGGCGGCGGAAACTCAAGAATTGAGTTTGGCAACAAAACCCCTGCGGTAGTTTTAATGGCAGGTCTTCAGGGTGCAGGTAAAACAACCTTTTGTGCAAAGCTTGCAGGCTTTATGAGAAAAAAGCACAACAGACGCCCTCTTTTAGTCGGTTGTGATATTTATCGTCCTGCCGCAATCAAGCAGTTAGAGGTTGTTGGGAAACAGTTGGACATTCCCGTTTTTCAGATGGGAACAGACACTCCTGCTCCTAAAATTGCAAAGGCTGCGATTGAACACGCAAAACAACACGGTAACGATTTTGTTATTATAGATACTGCAGGTCGTCTTCACATTGATGACGACTTGATGCAGGAATTAGAAGATATTAAAGAATGCGTAAATCCTGACGAGATTTTGCTTGTAATTGATGCTATGACAGGTCAGGACGCGGTAAACATTGCCGAAAGCTTTAACGCCCGTTTGGAAATAAGCGGCGTTATCGTAACAAAGCTTGACGGCGACACTCGTGGCGGTGCGGCGCTTTCAGTTAAAGCCGTTACGGGAAAACCCATCAAATTTGTCGGTGTTGGCGAAAAGCTTAATGATATCGAGGAATTCCATCCCGACAGAATGGCGTCAAGAATTTTAGGAAGCGGCGATGTTTTGTCGCTGATTGAAAAGGCTCAGGCTGCCTTTGATGAAAAAGATGCCGCAGACTTAGAAGAAAAAATACGAAAAAACACATTTAATTTAGATGACTTTTTGTCGCAGATGCAGCAGATGAAAAAAATGGGGCCGATTTCGTCCTTGGTTAAAATGATTCCCGGCGTTAACACAAAAGCTTTAGATGAGGCAAATATTGACGAGAAAAAGCTTGACCGCGTTGAGGCAATCATAAAATCTATGACGATGAAAGAAAGAGAAAAGCCCGAAATCATTGATGCAAGCCGTAAAAGAAGAATTGCTGCAGGCAGCGGTAATCAGGTTTCCGATGTAAACCTTCTCTTAAAACAGTTTGAGCAGATGCAAAAAATGATGAAGCAGTTTACAGGCGGAATGGGAATGCGCAAATTCAAGAAAAAGAAAAAGCGCAAGTAAATTAGTTTGTTATAAATTAACATAAACATTTTTTTGGGAGGTGAACTAAATGGCAGTTAAAATAAGATTAAGAAGAATGGGTGCTAAAAAAGCTCCTTTTTACAGAGTAGTTGTTGCTGACTCAAGATATCCAAGAGATGGTAGATTCATCGAGGAAATCGGCACATACAATCCTCTAACAGAGCCCGCTGAAATCAAAATTGATGCTGAAAAAGCTAACAAGTGGATTGCAAACGGCGCTCAGCCTACAGATACTGTAAAAGTATTGCTTAAAAAGAGCGGAATTACAAAATAAGTAATTCCTAAAAGGAGAAACAAATGAAAGATTTATTGACAGTCATTGCGAAAGCTTTGGTGGATAACCCGGGCGATGTTTGTGTAGAACAAACAGACGGCGAACAGTCCGTTGTTTTGTCGCTCCGCGTGGCAGACTCCGATATGGGTAAAGTCATTGGCAGACAAGGAAGAATTGCAAAGTCTATCCGTACAGTGATGAAAGCTGCTGCAAACCGCGAAAACAAGCATGTGGTAGTAGAAATAGTTCAATAATATTTCGCAACTAATATGAACCGACCTCTGAAAGTCAGACTAAAATCTGACGATTGGAAGGTCGGTTTTTTCGTGATAAATGCTTGTTAAAAATTCTGCCTGAGCCCCTTCATAGTTTTTTGATTGACTTATTATTTTAAAAGTATTATAATAAAAATAGTATACAATAAAATGAGTTGTTTTGGGCAGACTTTATGGATTTAAGGATAGATTATAGTATGAATAGGGGTTTTGAAGTATGAAAAGATTTGACAACAAGGTCTGGTTGTCTACACCTACTATGCACGGAGAAGAAATTGAATTTGTAAAAAAGGCGTACGAAACAAACTGGATGAGTACGGTGGGCGAAAACATTAACGAAATTGAAAAGGATATTTGCAAAAAGGTCGGCTGCAAGCATGCGGTTGCTCTGTCTTGCGGAACAGCATCACTTCATATGGCAGTAAAGCTTGCCGGCGTTAAATCTGGCGATAAGGTTTTTTGCTCTGATGTTACTTTTGGTGCCACGGTAAATCCCGTTGTTTACGAGGGCGGAATTCCTGTGTTTATAGATACTGAGTATGACACATGGAATATGGACCCTGTTGCACTCGAAAAAGCGTTTGAGATTTATCCCGATGTTAAGGTCGTAGTTGTGGTACACCTTTACGGAACCCCTGCTAAAATGGATGAAATTTCTGCTATTTGCAAAAAGCACAACGCTATTATAATTGAAGACGCTGCAGAATCTCTAGGTGCAACATATAAGGGAGTTCAGACAGGTAATTTCGGGGAGTTTAGCTGCATATCCTTTAACGGAAACAAAATTATTACAGGTTCATCAGGCGGTATGCTTTTAACAGACAGTAAAGAAGTTGCTGAAAAGGTACGCAAATGGTCAACTCAGTCGAGAGAAAATGCTCCATGGTATCAGCACGAGGAAATTGGCTACAACTATCGTATGAGCAATGTTATTGCAGGTGTTGTAAGGGGTCAGATTCCGCACTTAGAAGAGCATATTGCTCAAAAGAAAGCAATCTATGAAAGATACAAAGAGGGCCTTCGTGGTCTTCCTGTGAAAATGAACCCTTATGATGCCAAAAAAAGCGAGCCGAATTTCTGGCTTTCCTGTTTAATCATAGACGAAAACGCTATGTGCAAGCAGGTAAGAAGTGAAAACGAAGCACTTTACATAAAGGAAAGCGGAAAGTCATGCCCTACTGAAATATTTGAAAAACTCGCAGAACTTAACGCAGAAAGCAGACCGATATGGAAGCCTATGCATGCACAACCGATTTTTTATGGCAACGACTTTATTACGCGTGAGGGAAGCGGAAGAGCAAAGACTAATGCGTATATAAGCGGCGGCAAGTTAGGTGCTGACGGAATGCCGCTAGATGTTGGTATGGATATTTTCACAAGAGGCTTGTGCTTGCCGAGTGATAATAAGATGACGCCTTTCGAACAAGACCAGATAATTGAAATTATCAAAAGCTGTTTTTAAAGGGGAAATAGATGATGTATAAAAAATACATAAAAAGGCCTTTGGACTTTATACTTTCGCTTTTGGCGATAATCGTTTTGTCGCCTGTTTTATTATTGCTTACTATTCTTACTGCAATTTTTATGGGCGGGCATCCATTCTTTACACAAGAAAGACCGGGAAAGGATGAGAAAATATTTAACCTTGTAAAATTTAAGACAATGACGGATAAAAAGGACGAAAACGGCAAACTGTTGCCCGACGAGGTAAGACTTACAAAATACGGAAAATTCCTGCGTTCGACATCTTTAGACGAGTTGCCTGAGCTTATAAATATTTTAAAGGGCGATATGAGTATCATTGGTCCTAGACCGCTTTTAGTAAAGTATTTGCCAAGATATTCTAAAAGACAACGCACAAGACACACAGTAAGACCGGGTCTTACGGGATATGCTCAATCACACGGAAGAAACCTTATAACCTGGGAAGAAAAATTTGAAATGGATGTATGGTATGTGGAAAACATCAGCTTTTTGACTGATTTGAAAATTCTGTTCGAAACTGTAAAGGTGGTTTTATTAAGAAGTGGTATCAGTTCCGAAAGCTCTGCCACAATGGAAGAATTTACAGGCACTAATGCTCAGGGAAAGGAAGATAGTACATACGGAGGTTTAACAGTATGAAGGGTCTTGTTATCATCGGTGCAGGCGGGCACGGGAAAGTCGTTTCGGACATAGCGGATTTAATTGGTTACAAAAAAATAATATTTTTAGACGACAACTCTTCTTTAAAAAAATGCGGTGAGTATGATGTTCTTGGAAAGACTGAGGACTGCATTAAATTCAAAGATTACGATTTTGTTGTCGCTATAGGAAACAACGAAGCAAGAAAAAATATACAGGAAAAATTAACAAAAATCGGGTGCAATATAGTAACACTTATTCATCCTGATGCCGTAATTTCAAAAAGTGCAAAAATCGGGAAAGGCACTGTTGTTATGGCAGGCGTTGTTATAAATTCAGAGGCAACAATTGGCGAAGGGTGTATCATAAACACCTGTGCCTCGGTTGACCACGAATGTGAAATCGGTAATTTCGTTCACATCTCAGTTGGTGTGCACCTTGCAGGAAATGTAAAAATCTCGGAGAAAACCTTTATGGGAATGGGCTCTTGTGTGATTAACAACATATCTATCAACTCTTGTGCCACGGTCGGTGCAGGTGCAGTAGTTGTAAAGGATATTGATGATTGCGGAGTTTATGTTGGCGTTCCTGCCGTGAAAGTTACTTTATAGGAGAATATGTATGAAAATTCTATATGTTACAACAATCGGATGTACTATGATGTTTTTCGAAAGCTTTATCTCAGAGCTTATAAAAAACGGACATACTGTTGACATTGCGTGTAACGAAGAAACAAGCAGTGTTCCGCAATTTTACAGGGAATCAGGCTGTAAAATTCATCATATTTCGTGTACAAGAAATCCATTAAATGCAAGTAATTTGAAATCGATAAAGGAGATTTCTGCGCTTGTAGATGAAAATAATTATGATTTGGTGCATTGTCATACGCCGATAGCGGCGGCACTGACAAGACTTGCATGCAGAAAAGCAAGAAAAAAGGGACTTCGTGTGTTATACACAGCCCACGGCTTCCATTTTTACAAAGGTGCGCCCCTTTTAAACTGGCTTATATATTACCCTGTTGAAAAATTTTGCTCGTATTTTACAGATGTTTTAATTACAATCAACAAAGAAGATTACAATTTTGCAAAAAAGAGGCTTTGCGCAAAAGAGGTTTGCTATGTCCCCGGAGTTGGAATAGATACAGAAAAATTCTCGTTTAATTCAAGTGCAAGAAGTGAAAAAAGAAGTGAGTTGGGGCTATTAGATGACGATATTTTAATTTTGTCGGTTGGCGAGCTCAACGAAAACAAAAACCATCAGGTTGTAATTAAAGCTTTAGCTAAGTCGGGCCACAAAAATATACACTATGCCATCGCAGGAAGAGGCGAAAGCCACGACTTTTTAATCAGCTTGGCAAACGAGCTTGGTGTGTCAGAAAGGGTGCATTTGTTAGGATATAGAACAGATATTGATATGCTTTATTCTGCGGCAGACATTTGCTGTATCCCGTCTATAAGAGAGGGACTTGTTGTTGCTGCTTTAGAGGGTATAAGTTGCGGAGTGCCGCTTGTTTCTTCAAAATGCAGAGGCACTGTAGATTATGCGGTAGATGGCGAAAATGCCTTTTTGTGTAACTGGAACAGTGCTGATGAATTTGCTCACGCTATAGATAGATTAGCTGAGGATAAAGCACTTCGGGAAAAACTAAGCATACAGAGCGTACAAACAGCACAAAGGTTTGACAAAAGCGTAGTGTCAAAGATAATGAATGAAATTTACAATAAGTAAAGAAAAAATGGGTTGCAGCAATTACTGCAACCCATTTTTTATGTATTTATGTATATATTTTCAAAATTAGAAAAAAATAACTGCAAACAGAGAGAAAGGAAAGGTATTATGAAAAAATACATCTTATCATTTATTTCCATAGCGGTTATTTTTGTTATGCAGCTTACATTTGTAAGCTTTAAAACAGAAAATCATGCTCAGGCTGCAAGCAGCTACAAAAGCGACCTGCAGCTTTTGGCAAGGTGCGTAAACGGCGAGGCAAGAGGAGAGCCTTACACAGGACAGGTAGCCGTTGCGGCAGTTATTTTAAACAGGGTAAAGCATCCTTCTTTTCCCAACACCATTGCAGGCGTTATATACCAAAAGGGAGCGTTTACGGCAACTGTTGACGGGCAGATAAATGTTCCTATAAGCTCAGGCTCTTCTGTTTACAAGGCGTGTCGCGATGCTATGAACGGCTGGGACCCTACGGGCGGAGCAATATATTACTATAATCCGCAAAAAACCACAAACAAGTGGATATATTCGCGCGAGGTTGTAAAGATAATCGGAAAGCATAGATTTGCAAAATAGAAAGGCGGTAAAAAATGGAGCGTACAGGAAGAAGAAAATCAAAAGGTGTATACACGGTTTTATGGCTTTCTATAGTATCCCTTGCTATAGCAGTTATCGGCGGTGTTTACTACTACAAGCAGGCAGATGATTCAAAAAAAGAGCTTCACAATGCTTATATGCGTTCTTTTCACGATATGACGGATTATATAAATGATATAGATATATCACTAAAAAAGACGATGCTTACTAAAGATGCGCGCCTTTTGTCAAACCTGTCGACACAGCTTTATATGCAGGCAGAAGCAGCTAAAACGAACTTGTCTGAGCTTCCTATAGAAGATGCATCTTTTGACAAAACACAAAAATTTCTGTCCCAGGTGGGAGATTATTCTTCGTATCTTTCAAGAAAAACCATAGAAAGCGAGGAAATATCAGATGAGGAGTATGATAATTTAGGCAAGCTGTCGTCTTATGCATCAGCACTAAAGGATGAGCTTCAGAAAATGGAAACCGCAATTTACGACAACACTATGAAGGTTGAATCGTTAAAGGCGTCCTCTCAGTTTGTAGCCTTCGCCGAGGGAGAATCCTTTGCTGACGGTATGCAAAAGGTTGAGTCAATGAGGCAGGAATATCCGTCTTTAATTTATGACGGACCTTTTTCTGACCACATTGAAACCTCAAAGCCTAAGCTGATAGAAAACGAAAAGGAAATTTCACGCTACAGTGCAGAAGATGTTGTAAAATCATTTTTAGGAAGAGAAAAGGCATCGATGGTAGCGTATGACGGAGATGGCGACGGACTTATAAAAACCTATATGTTTTCAGGAAACACTGAAAAAGGCACAATAACTCTTGAAATTACAAAAAAAGGCGGAAAAGTGCTTTGGATGCTAAACTCACGCGAGGTAGATAAAGCACGCCTTAGCTTAAAGCAGGCAATGAATGCAGGAGAGAGCTTTTTAACACAAAAGGGATATCCTTCAATGAAAAGCAGTTACTACGAAGTAGCAGATAATATCGCTACGATAAATTATGCGTACTTTGAAAATGATACTGTAATGTACCCCGACTTAATTAAGCTTAAAGTTGCTATGGATAACGGAGAAATAGTAGGCTTTGAGTCGCAGGGATTTATTATGTGCCACAAAAACCGTGAAATACCGCAGGATATAATATCAGAAGAGGAAGCAAGGCAAAAGGTTGGCACTCATCTTGTAATTGACACTATATCTAAAGCCTATATTCCTTTAGAAAGCAAGCGTGAGGTTTTTTGCTATGAGCTAAAGGGAACTTTAGATGACAAAAATTTTCTTATCTATATTAACGCCAAAACCGGAAAAGAAGAAAAGATTTTAATGCTTTTAGAAACAAAAACAGGTGTTTTAACAATTTAAATTTACAAAAATTTCTTGAAATAAAATTTTATATTTGACACAAAATAGGATTGTAACGAGGCGATTGTTGGTTAGCTCAGAGAATATAAATGCTAAACATAATTAGTTCGTTACTGATATAGAAGTGATTTAGAGTGTAAATGGCCGTATGTGTAGATTAAATGTGAATCACAGCTTTTTTAAAAGTTATATTTGATTAAGGTTTTGAAGCCTTGCCGAGAATTTTTTGATGTTTTTTTAGAAAAAACAGTATACACTCTGATAAAAGTACAATATGTCTTTTATAATCACGCTGGGAGCTGCCCGTCTTTTAGGGCAGCTCTTTTCTTTTATATTTAAAATTACATACTTGTACAAAAAAAGGTTTTGTGTTAAAATATACAAATGCGAAATATTTATATATAGAACATCAGTCAAATACAAAATCCTGAGCCTAAAGATTATAAATTACAAAATTTGAAAGGAACAATGCAGAAATGAACAGAAGACAAAAAGCAGTAGAAAATCATAAAAAAGGATGCAACTGCGCACAGGCAGTGGCATGTGTTTTTGCAGACAAATTGGGGTGCTGCGAGGAGGATATATTCAGGCTTACCGAAGCCTTTGGCGGAGGTATGGGAGGCTCCGGCGGTGTTTGCGGTGCGGTGAGTGCTATGGTTTTTGTGGCAGGAGGCATTAAAAGCTATGGTATAGATAAGCTTCCCGAAACAAACAAAAAAGAAAGCTATGATTTTGCGCGAACGCTTATGGAGAGGTTTTGCTCCAAGGTGGGCACAATCATGTGTAGAGATATAAAAGACAAGTGTCTTCGCTCATGCGACGGATGCATAGAGGATGCTGTGGAATTACTGGAGGAGTTTATCGGAGAATAAGCTATATGTATCAATATATATGAGGTGCTTTATATGAATGCTATTGTGGTTTACAAAACAAAATACGGTTCAACCAAAGCCTATGCACAGTGGATAGGCGAAGAGCTTAATTGCAGGGTGGAAGATGCAAAAAAAATAAAAATAGACGAACTGGAAAAGTATGATACCATCATATACGGAGGAGGACTTTACGCAGAAATTATTAACGGCGTTATCCTCATTACCAAGAATATGGACAGATTGAAAAATAAGAAAATTGCAATTTACACAACCGGCATTACGCCTCTTGACTGCAGGGATTATTACGATAAAATTGTTATAGATAAAAATTTTAAAAACGGGGTGCCGGAGGGTTTAAAAATTTTTAATTTTACAGGCAAAATGATATTAGATGAGCTTAGCACTGTACACAGGACTGCTCTTAAATCTTTAAAAAAGATAATGAGCTCTAAAAAAGACCCTTCAGACATGGAAAAACTTTTAGTTACACTTTGTGATGCTAACGGCGACTTCAGCGACCGTTCTCAAATTGCAGATTTGGTGAAGTTTGTTAAAGCAGATGTGTGATGTAATTGATGTTTTTCTCCTGACTTGACACGAACTTTGTCGACTTTTGCGAAAGGAGTGGGGAATATGTATAGAAAGAAAAAAATAGAAAAGCAAATCCCTGAAAATACATATAGAGTTATAAAAATTAGTAAAGAAGCATTATTTGAATTTATTTACGAATCATTTATAGATAATCAGGAAACTTTTTTTGATATAACTGATGGAACAAAAATCATGACTTCTTTTGATATTGATTGGGAAGATGGTTCTTTTATAATGGTTGCACAAAATTGTAAAGACGAGCCACCATTTTGTAACGAAATTGATGTTAGGAAAATATCTGATGCAATAGATGATACAACAGATACAATGTATGCTGATAATAGATATATTGAACTAACACAAGAACAACTTGATGCTATTCAAGAAAAGGAATAAATTTTACTTGTGTCAAGTCCATACAATTTAAAAGATTAGTTTGCCGATTATTGCAGGAGTTGTATCTCTTGATATGCTTAAATGTTTTTCAAAATACCTTGCTCCTGAAAAAATTCTTGCATTTATTTCGAAAGTTGAATTTGCAAAAGATTTTTATGACGGAGGTGCAGGTATAATCCGTCTTTGGGAGCAGTGGCTTGGCGATGTAACACCATCTGATATAAAGAAAATATGTCCCGATGCACAAGTCTTTATTATGGCTTGCAACATAAAGGAAAAGGAGAAAACTAATATACCGCTCGAGAATATGGACGGAAGCTATGAAAGTCTTGAAAAATGTTATAGTCTTGGTGCGGAAGGAATGCTTTTAAATGATATAGAGCTGGCACTTAACTGGCGAAAAAATAAATAATATTTTATCTTAACACTAAAATTTTAATAAAAAAAGAAACGATGAGATTTTCTCATCGTTTCTTTTTTTAACATATTATTCAAGTATTTCTGCGCCCTCTATAAAGCGGAAGCCGTTTTTCGTCAGAATTTCGCACATTTTAAAGATTTTATCGGCATAATCCGGCTGATATGCAAGATAGTCAGGATAGAAATATTGCTCGTGGTCGCATATTCCTATGTATTCATTATCTATAATCTTTGCAAACTCGTCATCCAATTCTTCATAAGGTAAGACATTTAGGCATATTGAGCAATAGCGTTTGAATTCAATATTGAATTCATCGTTATGGATAGTACCGCAGTTTGGATATATCGGATCAGCATCTTTTGGCAGAAGGTGGTTGTAACCGCATATAGACCTTCTGATTGCCTCTTCTCTGGCTTGGCGTGTAAATAGCTTTGTTTCCGGCTGGCGGTTGTTAAGAAGCCTTAATGCGTGCCCGTATGGCAGACTAAGAGGATCGCCGTTGTATTCGCTCACTTCACCCGTAGTACAGTCTAAAAGTTTTACACCGCAATCTGCAAGAGCATGAACTCCCATCTTACTCATAGGAAGCCAGTGAGGGCACACAGTGTAGGCAAAACTATCCTTTCCGGCAAAACGGAATACTTCTTTTTCAATCATTTTGAAAAGTTTTTTCGTATCCTCATATGTTGCATTTACATGAGGATAATCGGGAAACTCCTCGAACGCATGAAAAGCGAACTTGAGCCAGTCAGAATTTGCTTGAAACTCATCCTTGTATGCATCCGTAACATCAGCAAGTGAAAATTCGTCATAACCATAGAAAGAGTCCGTTCTGTAAAAGAGATTGAGCTGCACCTTAAGGCCATACTTGTCATGGGCAGTTTTTAATGCATTCAATAATGGGTTTTCAAAAAGTGTTTTTGGTTTTTGTCTTGTAATATCACGCAATACCCATATTGTGTCATCAATGTAAAAATAAGCTTTTTTCATATTCATCAGTCCTTTCATAAAAATTTTAGCATTATAAATAATAATGTTCAATTAAAAAATCAATTATTACTGTACAAATCAAAGATTGTGTGTTATAATGGATGCGAGGTGTTGGAAATGTATACCGGAAAAATATCATTTACTTCTCTTCCTGATATAGGTTTTGCTATGCAACATACCAGAATGCACTACAGTGCCGTTTACGGTAATAAACTGAAAAAATGCATAGAGGTCGCTTATATAAATTCGGGCAGTATTTCTCTTTGCCTGAATGGTGATAGAATGCACGCTCCCGAGGGAAGCGTTGTGGTGCTGTTCCGTCATTTGCCGATTTCTACAAAAACAGTGGGCGACGGGGTGCATTCTCACTATACTGTGTTGGGTGAGTTTGAGGATCTGGATTTCGTACTTGGGGATAAAGAAATACCTTCCGACCAATATCGATTGGAAATACCCTTCGTAACGAAGCCGTCTGCCAAAACTGAAAAAATTGGAATTGAAATCAGACGGATTGTGTCAGATATGACAAAGGAGCGGGACAGCAAAGAATTTTGTGCGTCTGTGGCATTTGTAAGCATATTGAAGGAGCTTTCAGACATATATGCATCCGGAAATGATGCATCTTTAAAAACAAATGAAAAAAATGTATCCATAATAAAGAGATATATCGAGGATAATTTTGAAAGAAGCATAACGATTGGAGAAATTGCATCACATATAGGAAAGAGTCCGAATTATACAGGTCAGCTTTTCAGAAAAAATATGGGTATGACCGTTGCAGAATATATAAATCTTCAGAAAATGAAAAAAGTATCCTTGCTTATAAAAGAGAAGCAGATGACTTTCAGCGATGCATGCACATCAGTTTCTATATGTGATTCATCATACGGATACCGCCTTTTCAAAAAGCATATAGGACTAACGCCGAGAGAATTTTTAGAGGCAAACAGTATAAGACGATAAAACGCAAGAATACAATGGGTAGTCAGAAAAAAATTTAATTAAAGATATTTGTGTTTTATAGATTTTAACTAAATGGGGGAATATGTGAAATGATAGAAAATGCATTAATGGTAGGAAATAATGTGTTGGTTTTATTTGTTTTGATTTTCGTGGGGTTTATGTGTAATAAAATCAAGCTTTTGTCTGAAAAATCTGTGAGCGATTTAACGAGTTTTGTTTTGTATATTGTAACTCCCTGTGTTATAATAAACTCTTATCAGAGAGAGTTTGACAAACAGATGCTTGTCGGGCTTGCTATTATGATTGCAGCGGCATTTGTTTCCTTTGCGATAAATATTCTGCTGGCACATCTTTTAGTAAAAGACCCTGATAAGCGAAGAGAAAAAACGCTCAGATTCGGAGCGGTATTTTCAAACTGCGGATTTATGTCCCTGCCGCTTCAGGAGGCAATGCTTGGTGAAATCGGTGTGTTTTACGGAGCTACATATGTTGCAGTTTTTCAGATTGTGCTGTGGACTTATGGTGTTATTGTTATGAGCGGAGATACAAAAAATCTGTCGCTTAAGAAGATTATACTAAACCCCGGTGTGTTAGGTACAATGGTGGGGGTTGTGCTTTTTGTATGCTCAATATCTTTACCGTTTACACTACATGAGCCCATTAAACATTTTGCGGCGCTTAACACTCCCATTCCGATGATTATAGTCGGATATCACCTGGCAGAATCGAGTTTTAAAATCAAAGGTCTGTCAGCATATGTGTCAATGGTATTCAGGCTCATCATTTCTCCGGCGCTTATGATTCTGGGGCTGTGGCTTTTCAGAATTACCGGGGATATAATGGTGGCAAGCACTATTGCAGTAGCATCCCCTGTTGCTGCAGCTACAACCATGTTTTCGGGAAAATTTGGTGGCGATACGCCTTTGTCGGCCACAATGGTATCAATTACAACGCTTATGTCAATAATTACTATGCCCCTTATTGTAGGTTTTTCTGCAATGCTGTAAAAAAGGCAGCGAGTTTATAACAAAGAGAGTATGTCGCCAAAACGATTGGCAGCGGGCCCTTATTTCCCTTATGCGTTTGATATATGAATTATAGACGGAGGTTCATAGTGGAAATTTACGATTGTCATTTACATTCTACATATTCCTCAGACGGAAAATCAACTGTTGATGAATTGTGCGAATTTGCGCTCTCTAAAGGCATAAAAGCAATTACCATTACAGACCATAATGCCCTTCTGCCTGAAGGATTTAGCCATTACGAAAATATAAAAGCAGCAGTTTTAGAAGTGCAAAGAAAAAATGAAGAACTAAACGGAAAACTTATGGTGCTTTCGGGGGTTGAACTCGAGGACCAGCTGACAGATGATTATGATTGCACTCCGTTTTTTGAAATCGACGGAATTGACTGTATTTTAGGTTCAATTCATTCGTCTCCGATTGTAAAAAAGTATTATCCGCACAGGCCGTTCGGAGATCACATAGGCACCGGTGCATACACGGCTGATATGGATACACTTCGCGAGTTTATGAAAATTTATTATAAAGAGCTTTTACACACTGCCGAAAACACCGATGTTGATGTAATAACCCATCTTACTTTTCCATTCAGATATATAAACGGAAAAGCTAAAAGAGGGCTTGAAATTTCAGAGTTTTTTCCTTTAATTGACGAGGTTTTAAAAGCTATAATTAAAACAGGTAAGTCTTTGGAGGTCAACACATCAGGTTTTTCGTGGGAGTGGCGCGAGTTTATGCCAAACGAGGATGTTATTAAAAGATATTACCTGCTTGGCGGAAAAAACATTACTATAGGAAGCGACGCACACGAAACTAAAAACTTAGGTGTAGGCATGCCTGAAGCACAAAAAATGCTAAAATCTTTAGGATTTAAATATGGCTCATACTATGTAAAAAGAAAAAGATATGAATACGAATTTTAAAAAAATTGAGGAGAGAAAATGGACAGACAGAAAAATATAAGAAACTTTTCAATTATTGCCCATATAGACCACGGAAAGTCAACCCTTGCTGACCGTCTTTTAGAAAAGACAGGTGCCATGACAGAGCGCGAAATGGAAAGCCAGGTTTTAGACAATATGGAACTCGAGCGCGAGCGCGGAATTACTATTAAGGCTCGTGCTGTAAGGCTTTTGTACAAGGCGTCTGACGGCGAGGAGTATATCTTAAACCTTATTGACACTCCGGGGCATGTTGACTTTAACTACGAGGTTTCAAGAAGCCTTGCTGCCTGCGAGGGTGCAATTTTAGTAGTTGATGCATCACAGGGAATTGAGGCTCAAACCCTGGCAAACACATATCTTGCCATTGACCACGACTTAGAGATTATGCCCGTAATCAATAAAATTGACCTTCCTGCCGCACAGCCCGAAGTTGTAATCGAAGAAATCGAAAATATAATAGGAATTCCGGCAGAGGATGCCCCGAAAATCTCGGCTAAAAACGGAATTGGAATAGAAGAGGTGCTAGAGCAGATTGTAAAAACCGTACCATCTCCTAAAGGCGACCCGAATGCGCCTTTAAAAGCTCTTATTTTTGATAGTGTTTATGACGCTTACAAAGGCGTAATTATATATTTTCGCGTTATAGATGGAAAAATTAAAGTTGGCGACAAAATACGCCTTATGGCGACAGGCTCAGAGTTTGAAATTGTTGAGGCAGGCTATTTAAATCCGTTGGGGCTTTTAAACAGCGGAGAGGTCAATACAGGAGAGGTTGGATATCTGACCGCCTCAATTAAGAGCGTGTCTGACACTCGTGTGGGCGACACCATAACTCATGCAAACAAGCCCGCAAGTGAGGCTCTCGCAGGCTACAAACAGGTAAACCCCATGGTTTATTGCGGTATTTACCCTGCTGATGGTGCAAAATATGATGACCTTCGCGAGGCTTTAGCAAAACTTCAGTTAAATGATGCTTCCCTTGCCTTTGAGCCTGAAACATCCGTGGCTTTAGGCTTTGGCTTCAGATGCGGTTTTTTAGGACTTCTTCATATGGAAATAATTCAGGAACGCTTAGAGCGTGAGTATAACTTAGATTTAGTTACTACCGCACCGAGTGTTATATATAAAGTTATTAAAACAAACGGCGAGGTTATTGAAATTTCAAACCCATCAAATTTACCTGACGGAAGCGAAATTAACTATATGGAAGAGCCTATGGTAAATGCCGATATTATGTGCCCTACCGAATTTATAGGAAATATTATGGAGCTTTGTCAGGAAAGACGAGGCACCTACAAAAACACAACTTATATTGACTCTACCCGTGCTCAGCTTCATTATGAGCTTCCGCTAAACGAAATAATCTATGACTTTTTTGATACCTTAAAATCTAGAACAAAGGGTTATGCCTCGTTCGACTATGAGCTTATAGGCTACAGTCAGTCAACCTTAGTTAAGCTTGACATATTGTTAAACGGCGAAATGGTTGATGCTTTGTCGTTTATTGTTCACAACTCAAAGGCGTATGCCCGCGGAAGAAAGATTGCGGAAAAGCTTAAGGAAAGCATTCCCCGTCAGCTTTTTGAAATTCCAATTCAGGCAGCTGTCGGAACTAAAATTATTGCCCGTGAAACAGTTAAGGCTATGAGAAAAGATGTTTTGGCTAAGTGTTACGGCGGTGATATAACGAGAAAGAAAAAGCTTTTGGAGAAGCAAAAAGAGGGTAAAAAGAGAATGCGTCAGGTCGGTTCTGTCGAAGTGCCGCAGGAGGCATTTATGTCTGTACTTAAAATCGACGAATAGAGGTTTTGTTATGCGAGGCTTATATGTTCATATCCCGTTTTGCATAAAAAAATGTGCCTACTGTGATTTTGTTTCGTATGAAAACTGTTTTAATCTGGAAAATGACTATATAAATGCGTTGAAAAAAGAGTTTTGTCATTATAAGGGCGAGGCAGTTGATACTGTTTTTATAGGCGGTGGAACGCCCACAGCACTTAAAACCGAAAGCCTGACATTGCTTTTAGATGCAATTTTTGAAAATTTTGAAGTTTTAAAAAACGCTGAAATTACAGTTGAATGCAATCCTAAAACTGCGGACAGAAAAAAGCTTTCAGCTCTTGTTAAACATGGCGTAAACAGGCTCAGTATAGGAGTTCAGTCGCTTGATGACAAAGTTTTAAAGACCATCGGAAGAATACACTCGTCAAACGATGCTAAAAATATTATATATGGCGCTAACGAAGTAGGGTTTAAAAACATTAGTGCGGATATTATGTTTGGCCTTCCAAATCAAACGGTTAAAATTTTAGAAAAAACAATAGATGAGCTTTGCAAATTGCCACTATCCCACATATCCTGTTATGGTTTAATTTTAGAAGAAGGCACTCCTCTTTACAAAAAAGTAAATGAAGGAGAGCTCTCTCTTCCTGACGAGGACACTGAGTTTAAAATGTATGAATCTGCAGTCTTGCGTCTTAAGGAACACGGCTTTAACAGATATGAAATTTCCAATTTTGCAAAAGAAAATAAATGTTCTTTTCACAACATAAAATATTGGGAGTGCGAAGAATATATAGGCTGCGGAGCTGCGGCTCACTCTTATTATAACGGCGAGCGTTTTTCGCGCGCAGAAAAGCTTTCTGACTACATAAAAAATCCGCTTGAAAAAGTGGATGCTGTAACACTTACTGAAGATGACAAAAAATCGGAATTTATGATGTTAGGTCTTCGTATGGATAAGGGGATTTTAGCTCACGAATACAAAAAACGCTTTATGGAAGACCCGATAGAAAAATACAAAAAAATAATAGAAAAATACGAAAAAGCAGAACTTTTGGTTTGCGATGGCAAAAGAATTTATTTAACCGACAAAGGAATTTACCTGTCAAATACAGTTCTGTGTGAATTTATGTGAGGATGCTATGTTACTAAGAGTAAACAATATTAAAATGCCGATAGATGCAAGCGTTGATGAGGTTTTTGAATCGGCAGCAAAACTTATAAAACTTAATAATAACAAGATAGCATCACAAAAAGTTATAAAAAGGTCTGTTGATGCACGAAGAGGCGAGGTGCAGTTTGTTTACAGTGTGCTTATTGAAACAAATGAGCATATTTCCCTCAAAAACCCTAACATTTCAGAGGTAAAAGAAGAAAAATTTATTCTTCAAAAAGGAAACAAGAAGCTATCACATCGTCCTGTAATTGTGGGCTTTGGTCCTTGCGGAATGTTCTGTGCGCTTACCTTAGCAAGAGAGGGCTTTTGCCCGATTGTTATAGAGCGCGGCAAAAATGTTGACGAGAGAACTTGCGCGGTAAATGATTTCTGGCACGGCGGTGCGCTTGATGAAAACTCAAATGTTCAGTTTGGCGAGGGCGGTGCAGGTACATTTTCTGACGGAAAGCTGACAACGAGAATTGGCGACAAGTTTTGCGATAGCGTTTTAGAAGATTTTGTAAAATTTGGTGCACCGGATGATATTTTATATAACGCTATGCCTCACATAGGAACAGATATTTTAAAGAGTGTTGTGAAGAATATAAGAGAAGAAATCATTTCTTTGGGCGGTAAAATATGCTTTAACACAACGCTTTCGGATATAACAGTAAAGAACGGAAAAATAACTTCATTAGAATTGTCAAACGGAGAGACATTACCTTGCGAGGTGCTTGTGCTTGCGATAGGCCACAGTGCGAGAGACACTTATGAAATGCTGTTTAAAAAAGGCATAGAAATGATTCAAAAACCGTTTTCTGTGGGTTTTAGAATTGAGCATTTGAGAGAACAAATTGACCGTGCCATGTACGGAAAATACGCAGGACACCCTGCCTTGGGCGCCGCAACCTACAAGCTTTCCTACAGGGAAGGCGACATCGGGTGTTATAGCTTTTGTATGTGCCCCGGCGGAAGCGTTGTTTTAGCATCGTCAGAAGAAGGCACAGTTGTAGTTAACGGAATGAGTGAGCGCGCGAGAGATAATACAAATTCCAATAGCGCTATTTGTGTGAATGTTTCGGGAAAGGATTTTAAAAATATGTCGCCGCTGGCAGGTGTAGAATTTCAACGAGAGCTTGAAAAAAAGGCGTTTGAGCTTGGTGGTAAGAATTATAATGCTCCCGTTCAGCTCTTAGGGGATTATATGGACGGAAAAGCATCCAAAAAGTTTGGTAAGGTTTTGCCGTCTGTGTTGCCGGCATCAAACTTTGCTGATTTAAATAACCTTTTTTCGTCAGAGTTTAATGCTTTTATGAAAAAAGGGCTTAAAAGTTTTGAAAGAAAAATTAAAGGTTTTACTGACCGCGATGCAGTTTTAGCAGGCGTTGAAACGAGAACATCTGCACCTTTAAGAATTGTAAGAGATGAGCTTGGCGAAAGCGTAAATGCAAAAGGCTTGATGCCTGCAGGCGAGGGTGCAGGATATGCCGGCGGTATTATGAGCGCTTCGGTAGACGGAATAAAGACCGCACATAAAATTATAGAAAAATACGGCAGCATATAAAAAGGGCTTTAGAAAAATGCGCAGACCTCACAAAACAAATTTTAATTGTTCCAAAGCTTTTTTATAAAGCAATAAGCAAATAATAAATAAAAATTCAATGTAAAATTCGCAATATCACGAACTAAAAGAGGTTGTAGCAAAATGCTACAGCCTCTTTTTTGTTTATTCATGTTTTTATTCTTCGTCTAAAGCTTCTTCCCCACTGTCAAACATAATTTCTCTTATCTCTGATTCTACTTTTTCGCATACTTCAGGATTATCACGAAGATATTTCTTTGCGTTTTCTCTTCCCTGGCCAATTCTGTCCTCTCCATAATTATACCAGGCACCGCTTTTGTCGATTACGCCGCAGGCAACACCAACATCAATTAAGCAACCCTCTTTTGAGATGCCCTCGCCGTACATAATATCAAACTCAGCCTCTTTAAACGGAGGTGCAACCTTGTTTTTTACAACCTTTGCCTTTGTTCTTACACCGATTACATCTGTGCCCTGTTTAATAAGCTCTTGTTTTCTTATATCAAGTCTTACGCTCGCATAAAACTTTAATGCTCTACCACCTGTTGTAACCTCAGGATTTCCGTAAATTACGCCAACCTTTTCACGAAGCTGGTTAATAAAGATTGCGATTGTGTTTGTTCTGCTTATTACGCCTGCAAGCTTACGAAGAGCCTGGCTCATAAGTCTTGCATGAAGACCTACATGGGAATCACCCATATCGCCGTCAATCTCGGATTTTGGAACGAGTGCCGCAACAGAGTCAATAACAATAACATCGATTGCGTTACTTCTTACTAACATTTCTGCAATCTCTAACGCCTGCTCGCCTGTGTCGGGCTGAGAAACGATTAGATTTTCAACCTGAACACCTAATTTTTTTGCATAAACAGGGTCTAAAGCGTGCTCAGCATCAATAAACGCAACCTCTCCGCCTCGTTTCTGAGCCTCAGCAATTGCGTGAAGAGCGACCGTTGTTTTACCTGAAGATTCAGGCCCGTAAATTTCGATAATTCTTCCCTTTGGAAGACCGCCTATTCCTAATGCAATATCTAAGCTTAACGCTCCTGTCGGAAGAGCCTCAACACTTAAGTGCTGCTTGTCCCCCAACTTCATAACAGAGCCTTTGCCGTAGCTTTTCTCAATCTGAAGAAGCGCCATTTCTATTGCTTCTTTTTTATCCTTTGAAACACCACTGTCTGTGCCTGGTGCAGTTTTTCTTTCTGCCATTTGGAACCCTCCTTATAGAACATTTGTTCGAAATAGATTATATCGCAGATTTTGTCGTTTGTCAACTAAAAATTTTTAATATTTTTCCTAATTCGTAAAATGCCGCATCTACTGTCTGCTTTCTTACCTCTTGTCTGTCGCCTGAAAAATTACACTTTTTATAAGTTGTTTTTCCGTCAACACAGATGCCTATATAGACCAAACCTACAGGCTTTTCATTGGTTGCCCCTGTTGGTCCTGCGATACCTGTCGCAGAAATTCCGATTTTAGCGTTTGTTCTTTTGCAAACGCCCTCTGCCATCTCCAGAGCCGTCTGAAAGCTTACTGCACCGTAGTTTTCAAGCGTTTCGTGTGAAACTCCCAGATTCTTTTCTTTGGCTTCATTGCTGTATGTTACATACCCTTCAGAAAAAATTTCGGACACGCCTGAAAAGTCGCCTATCGCCCCCGCAATAAGACCTGCCGTGCAGGACTCTGCTGTAGCTATTGTAAGTTTATTTTCAATTAAAAATTTAATAACCTTTTCTGTGTTCGACATTTTACACCTATAACCTTATGGAAGAATTGTATTTCTTCATATTTACCAGGATTTTTTCGGGAGGTTGAAGAAGTACATCACAAAGCTCGTCATCAACGCTGTATGTAAGCACATATTTTCCTGAGCGGTTATAGTCATAGATTGCGTCAACTACCTTTCGCTCAGATGTAAAATTTTCAGGCAGCCTTTCCATAGACTCGATTTTTCTGCAAGGAATAGATGCTAAGCTCTTCCTTTTTGTTCTTCCCTTTATTATGTCAATGTCTAAAACTCCGTTTGTGAAAATATACTCATACTCAACAGAAAAATTGCGGAACAAAAGCACCGAGCCGTAAATTGTTGCAGCCCACAAAATTGGTAGTGCTGCAAAAAACTGTGGCAAAACAAAAGCAAGCACTACAAAAATCAAGACGCAAAGCGCTATACACGCCAAAACTATACCTGCCCTTGTAAATGCATCCTTTAAACTTTTCTTTTTTACTAAATATTCACAAAAAATATCCATCTTCTATCACCTTTCTAAAATTTATATATTTTTTCTTCTGTAATTACAAGATTTAATGGAGCATCTGTTTTATCGGGCGTAAAATCAGTTTTTAGCGCTTCGTAAAACAGACCGCATGCTTTAGCAGTAGTTTTTGGTAAGAATCTGTCGTAAAATCCACCGCCATAGCCGACTCTTGCACCGCTTTCGTTAAATGCACAGCCGGGAACAATAATTAAATCAATTTGTTCGGAAAGTACTTTTTTTATGCGTTCCGGCTCTAAAATTCCCATTTTGTTTTCCTTTAAATCGCAAATATTAGAAAACTCATACGCCTCCATTTCGCCATTATCATAACACACGGGGGCACAGAGCTTTTTTTTGTCATTTAGCATTTTTAAAATAAGCCTTTTTGTGTCAATCTCACTTTTATACGAAACATAAACCATTATAGTTTTCGCATCTTTATAAAACGGACTTTCCAAAAAAAGCTTATGAATTTTATCGTCTAGCTCTTCTCTGTTTTTAATTTCCGCCCGCAGTTTAAGGTTTCGTTTTCTTATTTCCTGTTTTGTCATATCTCATCCTTCGGACGATAGCAAAAGCTTTCGCCACCTGTACATTTTCCGCTTTTTTCGTCAACATAAAATACCGCACCCGAAATTACCGACGGCGAATCAGAAATCTCAAATCTTTTAGGCATACAGTCAACAAACCGCTCAATTACGATGTTTTTGTCAACACCTAAGCAGGAATTGTCAGGACCCGTCATTCCAATGTCTGTAATATAGCCTGTTCCCTTTGGCAAAACCTCTAAATCCGAGGTTTGCACATGGGTGTGTGTGCCAAAAACTACCGACGCTTTTCCGTCTAAGTAAAAACCCATTGCGCGCTTTTCGCTCGTTGCCTCGGCGTGAAAATCAACTATTTTTATATCGGCATCCATTTTGTCAATTGCATCCGAAAGCGCAGTAAAAGGGCAGTCAACATTTTCTAAATAGACTCTGCCTAAGGCGTTTAAAATGCCGTATTTTACGCCGTTTTTCTCTATAACGCAAAAGCCCTTGCCAACGGTTTTTTCAGGATAGTTTATCGGTCTTATGATGTTTTCGTTGTGAAGCAGCAAAGGTACTGCATCCTTTTGGCGAAAGGTATGGTTTCCTAAGGTTATAACATCTGCACCTGCGGACAAAATCATCTCCGCTTTTTTTCTTGAAATGCCGTTTGCACTGCACGAATTTTCGCCGTTAACCACGCAAAAGTTAACACCAAACTTTTCTTTAATTTCAGGAAGCTTTTCTAAAAGCGTTTTAGTTCCGCTGTCGCCAACGATGTCGCCAATTACTAAAATGTTCATAATTCCTCCGTTAAATGCGGGTAAATTTTGAAAGAGCAAGCCCTTCCTTTTCAATTATTTTTAAAAATTCATCAATTTCTTCTTCTGTATTAAATGCGCCAAGGCTAACCCTTATTGTTTCCTCAACTTTTTTCCTGTCAAATCCCTGTGCCATTAAAACATGCGACGGTGCAGGCTTGTTTGTAGAACAAGCCGAGCCTGCGGAAATGCAAATTCCGTGAGCTTCTAAGGCATGAAGCAAAACCTCGGCACGAACATTTTTAACACTTATGCTTACAATGTGGGGAGAATATAAACTTTCTGCATTATTAACTGTAAAAATGTCGTTTTTATCAAAATAATTTATGATTTTATTTTTAAGAAAGCAAAAAGTTTCCTGCTTTTTTAAAAAATTTTCTTCCGTTTTTTCTATTGCCTTTTTAAAGCCTAAAATTCCCGTTGTGTTCTGTGTTCCTGAACGGATATTTTTTTGCTGATGACCGCCTAAAATGTGAGGCACAAGTTTTACCCTGTCAGAAAAGTAAAACGCACCAACGCCTTTAGGCCCGTGAATTTTGTGGGCGGATATAGTCAGCATATCAATTCCGCATTTATCTGCCTCAATCTTGACATTTCCTGCCGCCTGGACACAGTCAACATGAAACAAAACATCTTTGTTTTTTGCCTTGATTTTTTTTGAAATTTCACTTATCGGCTGTATCGCACCCGTTTCGTTGTTAACATACATTACAGAAACGATTTTTGTGTTTTGACTAACCTTTTTGGCAATTTCGTCAGCGTCCACCAAACCCTTTTCATTTACGCCGACAAAAGATACCGCAGCACCTGTCTCTTCTAAAAATTTTACAGGCTCTAAAACCGACGGATGCTCAATTTTTGTAGTTATAATATGCGGATTTCTCTTAAGTGAGTTTCTTAGCGTGCCGAAAAAGGCAAGGTTATTACCCTCCGTACCGCCTGATGTGAAAACCACATTTCCACCCTTAGCACCGATAAACGCTTTAACCTTTTTTTCTGCATCAAGAAGCTCTTTTTCTGCAGCGTAGCCTAAAATATGCATAGACGAGGGGTTTGCAAAACACTCCCTGTCCGCCCTTGCCATTTCCTCTGTAACCTCGTAATATGGCATAGTTGTTGCCGCATTATCCAAATAAATCATAATTTTCACCTAAAGTAATTTTTGTTTTTCTATTCTTTCGCCCACATATTCCCACAAATATTTTATCATAAAGACCTTAAATGGAATTGTGATGGCGGCGTTTATAGCTCGTCCTGTTATTGCTGCTAAAAACGGCATACCTCTGTAAACTGTAAACCAAAAAGCCCCTAAAAGCGTATCAATAAAAACCGCTTGCAGCAGCGCACAAAGCAAAATATTTTTAAAGCTTTTTTCCCTGCGGTATAAAAATACACCGTAGGTTATTCCGTAAAGTGCCGCCGAGAGAATAAAGCCCGGCCATACTCCATTGCCCTGAAGAAGTGCCCCTAAAAAATCTGCCACAACAGAAATAACTGTGCCTACCACAGTACCGTAAAGCATTGAGCCAAAGGCTATAGGCAGAAAACCAAAGCCTATTCTTACAGGGTCTAAATTGATTGACAAAAGCCTTGTGATTACAATGTTTAATGCCACCAAAAGCGCTGACCCAACAAGCGTTTTGGGTGTAAAATACTTTTTCATTTTGAAAAACCTCCTTTTTAATTTTGCTGCAAAAAGAGGTTTTCATCTCTATTTGACAGCAGCGGAATGCGGAAAAGACACCGCAAGCAAAATGCTTTTCGTTCAGGCGACAACTTCCCGTTCGCCTGCCACTTAACGCGTCAGTCCCTACTCTGCTTTATATTTTAATTTTAATTTATGACTATTGCCTTATTATCTTAAATCGCTTTGCCGTATCTAAAGGCATTATATTTTGCATATTGTCCCAGAACATAACCTTAATATAGGTAGCCCGTCTTGTATCTGAAAGCATCGAAAGTGTGTAGTTTGAAAAGCCCGGCGTAATCTGTTTTGGCTCAGTTTTTACTGCTATTAACTGATTGTTGTTATCATAAAAAGCAACAATTAACTCGCCATTTATTGTCTCGCTCGTTGTGTTGTGAAACTCAAAGCCCACCTCTGTGTACCTTGCCGTGCCGTAAACTGCACCCATACTCACCTGCACCTTGCCGTCTAACCCCTCTAGGCTGAAGTTGTTGCAGTTTAGTGCACAGTCTGCGACCTCAACTACCGCACCCTCTAAGTCAACTCCCGTAAGGTCAAAGCTTGCCGATATCTCTCCGCCCTTTGCCTCGCTCGGTTTGTACTGCGTTATATAATCATAATTGCCGTTTGCGCCTATATAATACACGCTTACCTCTCTTATATAGTGGTTGTCGTATGCCTTAACAGTAAGAATGTTGTTCTTCATGTCTATGCTTTTAAAGGTTGGCATTGTATTGTCCACCGTAACAGGAATTGAAAGCGTTTCCTCTTTTGCCCCGTCATAATTAAATTTTGTTGTGGCATTTAAGGTGTATTCGCCCTCTGAAAGAGAGGATACATTTTCAATCTCGTGCTGATTTGTATAGTATTTATTGTAGTTTTCATCATACACAGTGGGTGCTATAGCGGTGTTTCCGCTTTTATCCTTAATCGTGTAGGTCATACCCGATACGCTTCTTTTCGTCTGGATAAAAATGCCCAATGTGTCTAATAAGCCGTCTCCGTTTGGCGAAAATGCAATTCTTTCCTTATCATACGAGGTGGTTACCTCCCCCGTCTGCTCGTCTTGAGTATATTTAAGACCTAAATATGTTCCGTATCCGTTTCCTAAAGAAGAATAAAGCTTT
>JAZSJX010000076.1:0-3566 GCA_045534535.1 Congzhengia sp. | reverse complement strand
CACTTTCCACGGAGGTGAAAAATGGCAACAATAGAATTATACAAGGACAAAATAAACAGTATGTCCAATTACATAGAGCAGGCAAAGTCCGCAGTAAGCGATTTCTGCACAGATTTGTCTGCACTTAAAAAGAAAGTACTCGGCATAAACAGCAGCGTATGCGACGGGATAATAAGCAAGATATCCACATCGTCGCAGACACAGGAACAGCAGATAGCAGGCCTTGAAGCTACCCAAAGAGAAGTCAACGATTTTATAGATTTGACTATAAATCGCGACAACGCCGCAGCACAGGAAATTATCAAAGCCAAAAAAGATTTTTACAAGGAGTACGATTATCTCAAACCCGACAGCGAAAAATCCGATTGGGAGAAGTTCTGCGATACTCTGAAAGACGTAGGCGAGTGGTGCAAGGAGCATTGGAAGCTTGTTGTAACTGTGGTGATATGTATCGCAGCAATTGCCCTTATATGCACAGGCGTTGGAGGCATCCTCGGCGCGGCAGCCCTTGGCGCGCTTATCGGCGCAGGCTCAGGCGGTCTGATTGGCGGTATTTCCAGCGTTATGGCAGGAGGATCATTCCTTGAAGGATTTGAGGAAGGCGCATTCTCGGGAGCCATTACAGGCGCAATAATGGGCGGTATCGGTGGTGCAGGTGCATTATTCGGCAAAACCCTTACCTGCGGCACAAAACTGGCGAATTTCATAAGCACAACTGCAAAGATAAGTATAGGGATGTCAACTGTAATGGGCGGATTTGATACCCTTGCAATGGGATTGGGAATGATAGACCCTGATAATCCAATTACAGCACTGAATTCAAAGCTTCATCAAAGCAAGCTTTATAATGCATTCCAAGTCGGCGTAACAGCTGTTGCTACTTTTACAGGAGCAGCCTCTGCGACAATGGCTTGCTTTATCGCAGGCACAATGGTGCTTACAGCGGCAGGACTTGTAGCAATTGAGAACATCCGTGCAGGTGACGTAGTTATATCAACAAATCCCGATACCCTTGACACAGCAGAGAAAACCGTCCTCGAAACATATGTACGCCGGGTAGACAAGCTTGTACATCTCACCATAAACGGCGAAGAAATCGTTACAACAGTTGACCACCCGTTCTACGTTCAAAACAGAGGCTTTATCAACGCAGGAAATCTTCTTGTTTGCGATACCCTAATAAGCGTTAACGGCGAAGACTTGGTAATTGAGAAATTCTTTATTGAAGAAACAGAAGAACCTGTTGATGTATACAATTTCCAAGTAGAGGATTATCATACCTATTTTGTTGGTGAGTGTGCGGTTTGGGTGCATAATGCAAATTATAATGATCCTAATCCTAAAATCAATGATATATTAAAAGATAAAAATCTCAGATCTGATAATAATTCTTTGTTACAATACGATGATTTCAGCGGCAAAGGTTACGAAAAAGCTCTAACTGATTTCAATCATTTAGAACCTGTAAACACTAAAACTATAAAAGTTTCATCAGGTGGAGAAGGAATGGTTGGAACTTTAGATGATGGAAGAAAGATTATCGTAAGACCTACAAGCGGAGAATCATCTCCCACACTGGAAATTCAATTTAAATCCAGAAGGAAGATAAAAATAAGATACCAATAAGGAGTATATTATAAATGAACGAACATATTTTTAAATGGGTTCCAAATAAAAATACGATGGCAGGCTTTTATGAATTGAAATATATTAAAGATAATTTTTATAGCTTAACTATATGTCTTGAAAATGAGCAACAAGTTTTAAATTTAAATTGGAATGGAATTGTAGACAGTTACTGCCGTTCTACAGAAGAATCAAGATTTGCCTTTATATCTGATGAATGGCAAAAAATAAAAACTAATTTTAAAGATTGGATGTTCTTCTTAATGAAAAAATCACAATATAGAGATTGGTTTTATTCTGAGTATGGCGAATTCGCAGAAGAAGATGAATTTACTCACTATATGATAGTAACACCCAATTTTGTTCTTGATATAATTTCCGCTTTTGAACCAGAAACTGAAATAATAAATAAAGAAAAATAAACATTCTTTATGCAGGCACAATGGTGCTTACAGCGGCAGGACTTGTAGCAATTGAGAATATCCGCGCAGGTGACGTAGTTATATCAACAAATCCCGATACCCTTGACACAGCGGAGAAAACCGTTCTTGAAACATATGTACGACAGGTAGACAAGCTTGTACATCTTACGGTAAACGGCGAGAAGATTGTTACAACAGTTGACCACCCGTTCTACGTTCAAAACAGAGGCTTTATCAACGCAGGAAATCTTCTTGTTGGCGATACCCTAATAAGCGTTAACGGCAATGATTTGGTTGTTTCTGATTGTATCATCGAAAACTGCGAACACACCACCGTCTACAACTTCCAGGTTGAGGATTATCATACTTATTTTGTTGGTGAGTGTGAGGTTTGGGTGCATAATGCGGAATATCCAAGTCATATGAATCAAGATGGTACCTTAAAACCAAATCAAGAATATACTACTGGAGAAAATAAATATAAATACCAAACTGACAATAACGGAAATATTATAAGCGCACATGCTGATGAATTAAAACTTAAAACACACGGTGGAAGATTAAAACACAAAGCACAAACTCCAGGAAAGCTTCCAAATGATGATGCTGGTCATTTATTTGCAGATCAATTTGGTGGTTCACCTGACTTAGATAATCTTGTATCACAAAGCAGTGAATTAAACAGAGCTGTAAAAGGCAAATCAAACTATAACAGTATGGAAAGAAGCTGGGCAAAGGCCTTGAACAATGGTCAAAAAGTAACTAATGTCGATATAAAATTATCTTATAAAGGCAATTCTTCTCGCCCATCATCTTTCAAAGTATCATACAGAATTGATGGCACCCCATACAAACAATTTTTTAAACAGTAAAGGAGTAAAAAATGTTAATAGGATTTGAAGATAAGTTTATGGATGCACAGGCACGTATTATATCCCTTTGTATCGAATTACTTGAAACCTCAAATATTTCAGCTGATAAGATTTATGTTTACATCTTTCAAAACGAAGCACAAGATTTTATAAATGCTTTTTTTGAAAAAGATAAAAAAATATACTCATTGAATGAATGGTTTTCATATGAAGAAATCGACGAATTTTTCGATTGCGGAATAGAGGATGTTGAAAACATAATTGATATTTGTAATACATATAAAAGTAAATGTCCTAATGTATTCAAGTTAATTTTCAACATAAAGACCAAAGCATTTGATTCAAATTATGATTATGAAGATATTATCTCAGAAAAAGATTGTGACCTTGTAGATGAATTTGAAAAATGGAAGAAAATCTGTATTGACAATCTCACAGAATAAACTATGTTGAACAACATACTACTCAACAACTGTATTTATTTTATTCAAAAGCATCCGCGCAGGGGATACTGTAATATCAACAAATCCCGACACATATGACACAGCGGAGAAAACCGTCCTCGAAACATATGTACGCCAAGTAGACAAGCTTGTACATCTCACCATAAACGGCGAGAAGATTGTTACAACCGTTGACCACCCGT
>JAZSJX010000062.1:0-7457 GCA_045534535.1 Congzhengia sp. | reverse complement strand
CCTGGGGTCTTTAGTGTCTTCGTCCTCGCCCTCTAATGCGCAAAAGCCACCGATTGGAAACGCCCTTACTGAATAAAGCGTTTCGCCCTTTTGAAACTTTATTATTTTAGGACCCATTCCCAATGCAAATTCATTTACACGGACACCGGATAGCTTTGCTGCTATGAAATGACCAAATTCATGGATAAATATTAAAATTGCGAAGATTAAAATTGCTGCAATCGTTGTAAAAAGTACACCCATATTTTTGCCTTTCTGAAAATTCCTTAAATCTAATGTAGTTTATGCATTTTAGATAAAACATATTCTCTTGCCCAGGCGTCTGCCGAAAGCACATCTGAAACACATTTAACCTCTTGTTTTTTGTGTTCCTCCATCGCACAACAAACTAACTCTGCTATATCTAAAAATCCTATTTTTCCGTTTAGGAAAAGTGCTACCGCCGCCTCATTTGCACCGTTTAAAACCGCAGGCATTGTACCGCCGATTTTTCCGGCTTTTATTGCAAGCGGCAAGCATCTGAAGGTATCCATATCAGGCTCTTCAAATGTCAAAGGCGTTTTAGTTAAATCAAGCTCATTTTTTGTCATTTCAAGTCTTTCAGGATATGTCAGGGCGTACTGAATAGGAAGCTTCATATCAGGCGTTCCCATCTGCGAAATTATCGCATTGTCGCAAAACTCAACCATAGAGTGAACTATACTTTGTCTGTGAACTAAAACCTCGATTTTTTCAAATGGCACCCCGAACAGGTGCTTTGCCTCTAAAACCTCTAAGCCTTTGTTCATAAGACTTGCACTGTCTATCGTAATTTTTGCACCCATATCCCAGTTAGGATGCTTTAGTGCATCTTTTGCCGTTATATTTTTAAGCTCTTCTTCAGTTTTACCGAAAAACGGGCCACCTGAACAGGTAAGAATAATTCTTTTTACCTCTTCGTCATAGTTTTTGTCGTTAACCCTTGCCGACATACACTGAAAAACAGCACTGTGCTCAGAATCGACGGGAACAATCTCACACCCATTTTCGCGTGCCTTTTTCATAACAAGCTCGCCTGCAGTAACTAAGGTTTCCTTGTTTGCAAGACCAATTCTTTTTGCGCTATCTAAAGCCGCCATTGTAGGCTCAAGCCCTGCAACACCGACAATCGCGGTAATTACAGTATCGGCATTTGGGTTTGATGCAATTTCTGTTAGCCCGTCTTTGCCTGTAAGCACCTTCGTGTCAGTATCGGCAACCGAAATTTTTAGTTCCTTTGCTTTTACCTCATCTGTTACGCAAGCAAATTCGGGTTTGAATTTTCTTATTTGCTCCTCTAAGAGCTTTATGTTAGAATGGGCTGACAGTGCAAAAGCACGAAATCCCTTTTTACCGTCAATGACCTCAAGAGACTGCGTGCCTATAGAACCTGTAGAACCCAATATTGTAATCTTCTTCAAGCGGTTTCCCCCTTGCGTTTTAGTTTAAATTACAGGAAAAAACTTTATAAAATAATACACAATCGGCGTTACAAAAATCAAGCTGTCAACACGGTCTAAAAGTCCGCCGTGCCCTGGAATAAGATTGCCAAAATCCTTTTTGTTGTACGCCCTTTTCATAACAGACGCCGAAAGGTCGCCAAACTGCGACATAACACCGCAGATAAGCGATAAAATAAGCATTCTTAAAAAGCTTACGCTAAAGCCAAGCTTTGTTAAAATAACACCATAAACCGCGTAAAATACAACCGAGCCCAAAAGCCCGCCGATTGCACCTTCAACAGTCTTGTTGGGGCTTATTTTCGGGATTAGCTTGTGCTTTCCGAAAAAGGAACCTGCAAAGTACGCCATAGTGTCAGGAAGCCAGGCACCGATGAATGCCAAAAACACGAGTGCCAAGCCGTTTTGAGTATTTCTCATAAAGGATAGCGGAAGCAAAAATACCACCGAATATATAACGGAAAAAAGAGATGCTAAAACATCGCTAAACTGAATTTTTTCGTGGTTTAAGACGCAAACGACTAAAAGTGCCATTATAAATAAAATGGCAACCATATAAAAATAACCGCCCTGTGCATCTTGCTTAAAAAAACTCAGAGCCATAATTAAAATGGCAAAAATATAGTTTACCGCCATAATCGAGTGTTTTCCTTTAAGCCCGAATGTGTTGGTTATTTCGTATAGTAAAATCAGCGACACACCGCACAGTGCCACAGTAAACACCGATGCGGGTGCAAAAGTAACAATAAGTAAAACTGCAATTAAAATTACAGCACTTAAAAGCCTTGTCTTAAGTTTAGACCAGAACATAACCGCACCCCTTATACTCCGCCGAAACGCCTGTTTCGGTTTTGATAATCTAAAATTGCTCTTGTAAAATCCTCGGGCTTAAAATCGGGCCAGAAAATATTGGAAAACCAGAATTCGCTGTACGCCGACTGCCATAAAAGAAAATTACTCAAGCGATACTCCCCACTTGGTCTTATAATTAAATCGACATCGGGAACCTCTGTGTAAAGGTTTTTAGAAATTAAATCCTCTGTGATGTCGTCTGATAAAAGCTCTCCCTTTTCGACTTTTTTCGCCATATTTTTAACAGCACGGACAATCTCCTGCTGACCGCCGTAGTTAATTGCAAGATAAAGCGTGGTTTTGGTTCTTCCTGCCGACTCTTTCTCTGCAACTGCCATCTGTTCTTTAATTTCGTCAGTGAGCATGGACCTGTCGCCGATAAATTTAAGTCTTACCTCGTTGCCCTCTAAAAGCTTTTTGTCCTTAAGATAGTCTAAAAGCAAATCCATTAGGTTATCGACCTCTTCTTTAGGACGCTTCCAGTTTTCAGTAGAAAAAGCATACGCCGTAATGTAGCGGATGCCCATTTCGCCTGCGAACTCGGTAATTTCCTTTAAAACCTGTGCACCTACCCTGTGGCCTGCACTCCTCGGAAGCCCGTGAGCCTTTGCCCATCTGCCGTTTCCGTCCATAATGATGCCGACATGGCGGGGAAGATTATCTTTATCAATTTGATTTATAAGCTTTAACTGTTTTCTTTTTTTGAATAAAGGAAAAATCGAAACCACCCCAAACTAAAATCAGATTTCCATAATTTCGTCAGATTTTGCTTTTGCTAAATCGTCAACCTTTTTAATAAACTCATCTGTAACCTTCTGGATGCCTGTTTCAGCATTTTTCAAATCGTCTTCTGTGATTTCGCCGTTTTTCTTCTGAGCTTTATAAGCGTCTATCGCATCACGGCGAGCGTTTCTTACAACAACCTTAGCCTCTTCTGCTCTTTTAGAAACTGATTTTACCAATTCCTTTCTTCTTTCTTCGGTAGGAGCAGGAAAGTTTAAACGGATAGATTTTCCGTCGTTGTTAGGTGTGAGTCCTAAATCGGATGCTAAAATTGCCTTTTCAATATCGTGTAAAATGCTTGCATCCCACGGCTGAATCATAAGCATTCTCGGGTCAGGAACGGAAATTGTACCCACCTGAGCGATAGGGGTTGCGGTGCCGTAGTAATCCACCATAACTTTATCTAAAACAGCGGGGTTAGCTCTGCCCGCACGAATTCCTGCAAAATCACTTTCCATAGCTGAAATTGCCTTTTCCATTTTTGCTCTTACATCTTCATACATAATATTTCATTCCTTTCAGATTTTATAAAATTTCTTCGTCGTTTGAAACAACCGTTCCTAAGTTTTCGCCGCACAAAACCTTAATGATATTTTCAGGCTCGGCAATTCCGAAAACTAAAATCGGAATGTTGTTGTCCATACAAAGTGAGGTTGCGGTAGTGTCCATAACCTTTAAGCCTCTTGCAATAACCTCTTTGTAGGAAAGCTTTTTAAATCTTTTAGCATTAGGATTTGTGGCAGGGTCGCTGTCATAAACCGCGTCAATATTTTTAGCTAAAAGGATAGCATCTGCCTCAATTTCGAGAGCACGAAGTGCTGCAGTAGTGTCGGTTGAGAAGAAGGGATTTCCTGTTCCGCAGCCGAAGATAACAACCTTTCCGCGCTTTAAGTGGCTCATAGCCTTATCTCTTATGTAGGGCTCAGCAATCTGACGCATTTCAATAGCCGTTTGAACTCTTGTTACAACGCCTGCGGCTTCTAAAGCACTTTGAAGTGCTAAAGAGTTCATAACGGTTGCGAGCATACCGATATGGTCAGACCTTGTTCTGTTAAAGCCGACGCCTGTTCTTCCGCGCCAGAAGTTTCCGCCGCCGACAACGATAGCGATTTCGACACCCGCATCACTGCACTCTTTAACAATTTTTGCAATTCTGGCTAAAACATCCTGGTCGAAGCCAAAGCCGTTTCCGCCTGAGAGTGCCTCGCCGCTTACTTTAAGTAAAATTCTTTTGTATTTAGGCTTCATAATCGTCCTCCGAATATATCTAAAATTTACATTATTTCGCTCTTTTTATTATATATGTTTTCCGCTAAGTTTTCAAGACAATTTTAAAGTTTTTTGTGTTAAAAACGCCTTTAGTTTACATAATATAAAAATATTGTTTATCCACAGGTAAGTTATTAACATTGTTAACAAGGTTATTAACATTTTTTTAATATTTTACTGCCTGTTTTTCGGTTTTTCTCTGTTAATCGTATCAATTTTTTAATATTTTCACACAAAACTGTTAATAACTTTGGTTTACATAATATCACAAACCGAATTTTTGTTCGGCAAAAGCTATTTTTTTGCTTTAAAAACCCAGAACTTGTTGCCCAAAAAATTTATAATAAGTGAAAAAAACGATGCACAAACCTTGCACACCATAATAGCCAAATCGCCGCTTATAATGTAGCTTACACCCACTCTTCCAAGACAATTATTTATGGTGTTTTCGATGTGTAAAATGTCGTAGAAAAGATGAGTAAAGAAAATTGTGGCAAGCAAAGATACAATGTTAACAGTTAAAAATTTTGCAATTTCAACAGCGTTTCCCCTGCCCTTTTTTCCAAAGGTCCAGTGCTTATTTAAAATGTAGCTTACACACATAGCAACAGCGGTTGCAAAAACCTGAGAGATACTTTTGTGAAACCCTGCAAGTGAAAGGAAAACATAAAAAAGACTATAGTCGACTAAGGTGTTAAAAACGCCGACTATTCCAAACCGAACCATTTGCTTAAAGCTTTTTTTAGTCTTGCTTTTTTTCATCCTCAAAACCGTCCTTTAAAGAGATAAAACCCTTTTTTTCTTTAATAATGTATAGCGGTCTGTTTTTAACCTCGTCATAAATTCTTCCGATGTACTCGCCCATTATTCCAAGCATAATCAAAACGACGCCGTTGAAGAATAAGGATACTGAAACTATAGATGCCCAGCCCCAGACGGTTTTGTCCGTAAAGAGCTTTAAATAGATTGTTATAAAAAGATATATAAAGCTTGCAAGGGACAGGAAAAATCCTACATACCCTGCAATTTTTAAAGGCTTTTTAGAAAACGATGTTGTTGCGTCAACGGCGAATTTAACCATTTTTTTCAAGGGGTATTTTGTTTCGCCTGCAAAGCGTTCATCGCGCGTGTATAATACGCCCGTCTGCCTAAACCCCGCAAAGCTCACAAGACCGCGAACATACCTGTTTTTCTCGGTAAGAGACGATAAAACATCGCAAACCTTTCTGTCAATAAGCCTGAAATCGCCGGTGTCGACAGGAATGTCAAAATCCGTCTGGCTCTTTATAAAGCGGTAAAATATTTTTGCGGTAAGCTTTTTAAATGCAGTTTCGCCCTTTCTCTTTTGCCTTTGCCCGTATACTACATCAAAGCCCTCTTTCCATTTTTCTATCATTAGCGGAATGACTTCGGGCGGGTCCTGAAGGTCTGCATCAATTATAATTACGGCTTTGCCCTGTGAATAATCCATACCCGCACTGATTGCCGACTGATGACCAAAGTTTCTTGAAAAGCTTAAAAGCTTTACTGCGCTGTCATTTTCACAAAGCTCTGAAATAATTTTGTTGGTGTTATCACGACTGCCGTCGTCTACAAAAATAAGCTCATAGTCTTCGCCCAATTTTTTCATAACGGCGGTTAAACGGTTATAGCATTCTTTCGCTACAGCCTCTTCGTTGTAAACGGGGATTACCACAGAATACCAGATTGACATTTTCGCCCTCCTTAATAGAGTTGCTTTTTATATTAGTATATCACAAATAAGATGAGATTACAAGTCAACAAAAAAGAGTCGGCTAAAAGCCGACTCTTTAAAATCTATAATTGATTTTATTTTATTTTATTTCGATAGGCTTGTGTTTTGCTAATGGTGTAGCATTTGCAAAGCCATCCCAAACGAATGCCTTACATGTTTTAGGCGCAGCTGTACATTTAACTGTTTCATCGATTGCTTCTCCTGCTGCTACTACAACAGATTTATGACCAACTAAAGCACCGTCATCGCCATAGAATGCAACGATAGCTGTACCAGCTACATCAAAGTTAACATATACTGTAGCTTCTTTGTTACTTGAATCATAGCTTGCGCTGTCAGGTATTACTACAGGAGCTTCTTCAACTTTTGTAAATTCAACATAATCTAAGCCAAAGTAGGTAAAGCCGTTCTGAACTGCTGTCCTTACAGTAACAGTATTTTTGCCCTCTTTAAGGGTAATTGTAACTGTCTTTGTTGCCCAGCCTGTTGCATCATTATCTTCAAGGCCTGCAATTGCTGTGCCGTTAACCTCGAGAGATAAATTACCGTGGTTGCTTGGATTTAAAACATAAGCACTGAATGTGTAATCTCCTGCAACAGGTGCGTTAACTACAAAATCAGCTTTTATAGCATGATTATGAGCTGAATCAGGGTAGCTAAGATATGCGCCCTCAGAATAAGCAGCACCGTATGCTACAACTGGTTGAAGAGTACATCCATCACATTTAAGAGAATAATCTTCAGCTTCAATTCTGACTGTTTCGGTTTCACTTAAATCTACAATCGCATTATCAACCAAATTAAACGAAACATAGTCTAAGAATATATTAGCATTATTAGGTGTAAACCCTGCTACATATTCATAAACATGCAAGCCTGCTGTAAGAGTAACTCTTTTTGCATCAATCTGCATTGTTATATTAGAAGTAGACTGAGATGAGTCAGTGAAAAGCTGCTCGCCGTCAATATATGCGGCAGTAGTAGAAGCGTTGTGTTGATTAACCCAACCTGAATGTCTTGTTACGATGTCATACTCGCCAGTAACAGGAACTGTAAAGTTTAATATCCATGTGTTAGTTGTTCCTGTTGTATTATTTCCATCCTGAGTTAATGACTGCAACACAGTTCCATCCGATATTGCTAAAGCGCTTCCTGTTACTCTTGAGCCATTTGCTGCAGTACCATCTTTTCTAACAGGATCGTAAACTGTGTAAATATAATCCTCTGCCTGAACAGTTAATTCACCGCTAGCTGGCACCTCAACGGAACCGCTTACGAAAGGCACAATATCAACATAGTCATAAAGCAGTGGATAGTGC
>JAZSJX010000056.1:0-2064 GCA_045534535.1 Congzhengia sp. | reverse complement strand
ACAACTCCTACCGATCAGGGCCGTGTAATAAAGTTTGAAGATTTTGAAGACGATTTTTAAAATAGATTGCTAATTAAATAATACAAAGAAAAGGGGCTGTAAAAAAACAGTCTGAAAAATCCGAGGTTCACAGTTAAATGTGAGCCTCGGATGCTTTTTTAACAGAAATAGAACCAAATGTGTATAAACCAAGCAAAAATCGGTGTTTTAGGGTACAAAGAACAGACCGACCGTTTTTAGCCGGTTAATTGTGTGGATAACTTTTCAGTTTTTTAAGCCGCAAGTTGTCGAGCAAGGCTTTTTAAGTGGTACTTGTGAAGATTAAAACCGCAAGAAATCATAGAAATCTCTAAAATTACGCTTTTTAAACCTCTTCTGCGTATTCTTTGGTAGGATTTGTTCCACTTAATTGTACCAAATGCACCCTCAGCTTGTATGCTCCTGTTCATTCGAAGTAATGCACCGTGAACGCTGTTAAGATTACTTAAAACTTCTTTATGAAATTCGGTTAATTCTTCGTTCAAACGGACTATCCTATTGCCCTCACATTTGCAACATTTCTCTTTGTGTGAACAATTCGAACAATCTTCACATTGGTATAACTCTTCGGTTCTGCCATACTTATTTCCTTTTACAGGTCTACTGTAAAGATATGTGAATTCCTTACCATTAGGACAAACAGGATTACCATTTTCACTTATGGGAAAGTTTACTGCTCTATATGGATTATCTCTGTATTTACTATCTTCCGTTTCCCTTTTGAACATTGTGAACTTCATATACTTTTCCATTCCGTGTTCTTCGCAGTAAAGATAGTTGTTAAAACTACCATACCCTGCATCGGCAACGGGATACTTTGGATATTTTCTGTATATAGCATTAAACTTTTCCATTAAGGGTTGAAAGCAATCCATATCTGATGCATACTGCTTTACATCAAACACAGAGATGTATTCATCGCATATTCCAAGCTGAATGTTGTAGCCGGGTAAAAGTTGGTCGTTACCCATATAGTCTTTCTTCATACGCATAAAAGTAGCGTCATTATCTGTCTTGGAATAACTATTTCTTCCTTCTCCGCAAATTTTGATGTGCTCAGAATATGCCTTTAACTTTTCTGTATATTCATTGAGCTTGTCGTAACGCCTTTGTTCTGCGGTTTTGTGGTGTCCTTTGCCTCTTATGATTGCTTCAGGGTTTATTCCTGTAATCTTTATATATTGCGCAGTAATCTGCTCCATATATTCTACGGCATATTCTGTCCGAGTGCCGAATTTAATTCCCAATGCTTCAATTTCCCTATTTATTTCAGTTAACAGAATTGTTATTTTTTCAAAGGTTTTATTACGATTCTTTAAGCAACTCTTTTTCCATACCCAACCGTATTTATATGCATTTGCCGGAATTTTAGTTCCGTCTATGTAGATATGATCAGTATCTACCTTTTCTTTTGAAAAAATATATCCGTTTATTTCAGCAAAAATATCTTCTATATTTCCTAAAAGTGTTTCATTCATAAAATTATCTATGGTCATATGGCTTGGAGGCTCGTTATTCTGCAAAAGCCACATAAAACGGATATCTGTTTTGCAAAGTTTTTCTATTTCACGCAGTGATACATAGCCTTTTTCCATAAATGCAAACAGTATTACCTTTAGCAAGATTAGGGGATTATATCTTTTGCGACCTGTCTTGCTTTCCTTAACAGCAAGATATTTTCTTAGGTCGATACAATCCATAACCTCACAAAATGTATATACCGGGTCAGATATTTCTATTATTGTTGAAATTTCTACTGGTAATTTTAATTGATATGATGTATTATATTCTTGTCGGTTATTTTGTTTTTTCATCAACTACATTATACCGCAAAAAAGACTACTTTCCTATCCTTTTTGGATAAGTTTGTAGCCTTTTTTTATTCGGGCTGTTTTTTTACAGCCCCTTTTAAATTGCTTTAAATTATATGGCTTCTTCAGCAGTAACGGGAACGGTTTCCTCAATTTCTGCCTCAGTTTCGGTCTGGGGATTGATTTCATCGCACTTCATACCTGTACCTGCAGG
>JAZSJX010000099.1:0-9884 GCA_045534535.1 Congzhengia sp. | reverse complement strand
TACCGCTTATGCCTGTAAAGGCGCACATTTCAATAGGTTCGCAAAAGGTTTTCGAGGCTTTGTTTCGTCCCATTAAAGCGAAGATAAATTATAAAAGCCTGAAAAAACACATTAAAGATACAACCAAGCCTGCATACAAGGTAATGGTAATATGGATTGTTCTTACCGCTCTGATAAGTGCCTTGCATTTGTGTGGAATCATCGATACGGGAATGATTGTGCTCATATCGACTTTCTTTTATGTTTGTGATTTAATATGTGTTTTAATATGGTGTCCTTTCAGGCTCATAATACATAACAAATGTTGCACAACCTGCAGAATATTTAACTGGGATCACCTTATGATGTTTTTGCCCATTGTAGCGCTAAATAGCTTTTTCTCCTGGTCGCTTGTTGTATTTTCATTTGCTATCTGGCTTGTGTGGGAAATATGTGTGTTCTTGTATCCCGAACGGTTCTGGGAAAACAGTAATATGGCACTAAAGTGTACAGAATGCACCGATAAACTCTGCACACAGTATTGCAGAAAATTAAAAAAATAATGTTTTTTAATCCTGACTTGACACGAGTCGAGTTGTGTTGACAATTCTGAAAGGAGATTTGATATATGAATTTTGATAAACTTAAAAACCTTATGGAACATTTTGTAGAAAAAAACTACGCACCCGGAAATACCGTTAAAGTATATCTGGGCAAGGACAAGGTTTTTGATTATTCATGTGGGTATTCTGACATGAACAAAAAAGTTAAAATGACAGGAGAGGAATATTTTTATTTGTATTCGTGCTCTAAAGTAACAACTATAACTGCGGCACTGCAACTTGTAGAAAAGGGTATAATTATGCTTAATGACCCGCTTTATGAATATATCCCTGAATTTAGAGATATGTACATAAAAACAGTGAACGGAGATATTGTTAAAGCAACCAAAGATATAAAAATTTTAAATCTTTTCAATATGACAGCCGGGCTTACATATAACATGAATACGAATGGCATAAAAAAAGCACGGGAAATTACGCAGGGAAAAATGGATACAGATAAGGTTGTAAGATGTATTGCAAGCGATCCTCTTTCTTTTGAACCTGGTGAAAAATTCCAGTATAGCTTATGCCACGATGTACTTGCCGGACTGGTTTCGATTGTAACAGGACAAAAATTTCGTGATTATGTAAAACAAAATATATTTGAGCCGTTACAGATGGACTCTTGCGCATATCATTTAACTCCGGATGCCGAAAAATATATGGCAGCACAGTATAATTTCGTGCCTGACAGCAGCGATGCACAGCTTGATATTGTGAAAGCTCAAATACATGGAAACGATAAAAATGGAACCTTTGTAGATGTGGGAATTAAGAACGGACTTGTATTAGGCGACGAATATGACAGCGGTGGTGCCGGAATAATTTCCAATGTATCAGATTATGTAAAGCTTGCGGCAGCCTTGGCAAATTATGGACTAGGACTTAACGGAGAGAGAATTTTATCGCCTTCAACAGTAGATTTGATGAGAACTAATACTCTTGATGAAAATCAGATGAAAACATTTGGTGGAAAACAGTATGAGGGCTATGGATACGGACTTGGTGTACGAACTATGATAGACCGCATAAAAGGAAGCTCTCTTAGTAACATAGGGGAGTTCGGCTGGGGTGGAGCTGCAGGTGCATCAGTTTATATAGATCCTCAGATTGGACTGGCGGCAGTTTATGCAAAACACACACTAAACCCAAGGGAAGAGTATTATCAGCCAAGAGTAAGAAATGCTTTGTATTCGTGTTTGTGATGTTTCTGTGTCGACATCTAGATCTAGGTTATACCGTCCTTATATGCGGTCTGCAAACGCATCAAGGCTATATATTATATAAAGGAGTCGTTTTATGTCAAGAATTGAAGAAATTGATGTTAATTTCAAAGTAAATGAAGCTGATGAAAATGGTGTTGTATATTATAACTGTATGGACAAGCCTTTTTCACTTCACGGATTTTATAAACCCCAAGAGACAGGTAAGTTTATAAGGCTTCCTGAAAGCTTTTTTACTGACGAAAGGCTAAATAGTGGAGCAAGGCGTCTTGTTCCTCATACCTCAGGTGGAAGAGTTCGTTTTTTGACCGATTCAAAGATTGTCAATATTCGTGTAAAGCTGGCGGACCCTGTCTGGTTTATGCCACATATGGCTGAGAGCGGAATTCACGGCTTTGATATGTATGTAGCATCTTATGATAAAAAGACTAAACCTCTTTTTAAGCATACATTTGTTCCGCGTGGAGTTACAAAAGAGATGCGTGATTATAGCGGAAGCTATGAATTTGATGACAATGAACTTCGTGAAATTATAATAAATTTCCCATTATACAACGGTGTTGAAAGCCTTTACATAGGACTGAGTGATGGTTGCACACTAAAAGAAGCACCAGCTTATAGTATAGAATTGCCTATGGTCTTTTATGGTTCTTCCATTACGCAGGGAGGGTGTGCATCAAGACCTGGGACGAACTACACACATTATCTTTCAAGATGGCTTGATGCGGACTTTATAAATCTAGGCTTTTCAGGAAGTGATCGTGGAGAAGAGGCTTTAGCAGAATATATTGCATCAACCCCTATGTCCGCATTTATTTATGCATACGGACACAATGCGCCATCAAAGGAGCATTACGAAGATACATATTACCCGTTTTATAAAATCGTAAGGGATGGAAATCCAACTCTTCCTATTGTGATGATGTCGCCTCCTGTTTGCATTGATATCAAAACCGAATCTCGAGCAAAAAAAATGACTGAATATCGCGAAATTGTTTTTAAAGCGTATGAAAAAGCAATCGCATCAGGGGATAATAATGTGTATTTTGTAGACGGATTTACTGTGCTTGGTGATAGCGAAGGTCCTGAAACAACCGTTGATGGTACACATCCCACGGATTTAGGATTTTATAATATAGCAAATGCGCTTTATCCTCTGCTTAATAAAATTTTAATCGGATAATATATATGTGATTTAGACACTTAAACATAGAATGTATTTAATAATATTTCGTGAAAAATTAAAAAAAAATTGATTTTTTGGTGAAAAAATGGTATCCTACATATATGTATTTTCCTAAGGAGACGGATATGATAAAAGCTAATGACACAATAAAAAAGGAAACTAAATATATAGCATATTTTTGCGTGATTTTAAGCGTGCTTATGCAGGCAGTTTTTGTCCTTTTAAAGAGATGGGATTACACCGTTTTGCTAGGAAATGTGCTTTCTTATGCTGCATCGGTTTTGAATTTTTATTTTATGGGACTGACGGTTCAAAAAGCGGTAACTATGGATGAAAAAGACGCAAGAAAGCTTATGAAATCATCGCAGGGACTTAGAAATGCGGGGTTATTTGTGGCAATTGTGATAGGTGTTGTGGCTCCTTGCTTTAACACAGTATCTGTTATTGTGCCCGTATTTTTCCCCAGAATAGCTGTATCATTTCGTCCTCTTATTAAAGATAAAAAGGAAGTGATAGATAAGTGAACAAAAAGACGCGCCGTTTTATAATGGCGGATATATTCTTCATCGTTATGATGGCTTTACCAATATGCTTTGGTATAGCGCTTAAGGTTTTGACTACGCCACCATCTGAGGGCATAACTATAGCGGGTGCAAGAATTTTTATGACACTTCCTATGCCTCTTCAGAATCTTCCCATCACAGAGGCGCAGGTAAACTCGGCTATAGTAATAGTGTCGGTACTGTTTCTCTGCTTGTATCTTACGCACGGAATAAAAGATGGAGTGTGGCTTAAAAGGCATCACTTTGCAGAAATGATAGTGGAAAAAACCACCTCGCTTGTTAAAAACAGTATGGGTGAGTATTTCGGGTTTTTTGCTCCGTTTGTTGCTGCAATACTCGGTCTTTCGGGCTTTTCAAGTTTACTCACGCTTTTTGGACTGTTTCCGCCGACTTCGGACATAAATATTGTGGCAGGGTGGGCAATACTTGTATTTATACTTATAACATACTACAAAATGAAATGCGGACCTATTGAGTATATTAAGAGCTTTGCAAATCCGGTTTTGATGGCACCTTTAAATGTAATAAGCGAGATTGCTACCCCGATATCAATGGCTTTTCGTCATTACGGAAATGTATTATCGGGCTCGGTTATATCGGTGCTTGTGGCGGCAGGACTTCAGGGCCTTTCAAATATCATTTTCGGGGCACTTCCCGGTTTTTTGGGAGAATTCCCATTTTTGCAGGTGGGTTTGCCTGCTATTTTATCAATCTATTTTGACATATTCAGCGGATGTTTGCAGGCATTTATTTTTGCGATGCTGACAATGCTGTATATCTCAGGAGGATTTCCTCTTGAACTATATAATGAACGAAAAATGAAAAAAGCACAAAAGCGTGCAAATTAAACGGAGGTATTTTTTATGGAAATCGCAATCAGTATTATTTTAGGATGTTGTGCATTGGGAGCAGGTCTTGCTATGATAGCGGGTATCGGCCCTGGTATCGGTGAAGGTAACGCAGTTGCAAAGGCTTGTGAGGCTATCGGCAGACAGCCCGAGGCTAAAGGTGATGTAACTACAACAATGCTTATGGGTTGTGCAATTGCAGAAACAACAGGTCTTTATGCACTTGTTATCGCAATTTTGCTTTTGTTTGTAACACCCAATATTTTTGTAAATTTACTTATTAACACAATCGGTTAATTAAAGGGGAAAAACTATGCAATCATTGGAAATTATTTCTGTCAACTTATGGCAGATACTTATTTCGCTACTAAACCTGTTGATTCTTTTTCTTCTGTTTAAAAAGTTTCTTTTCGGTCCTGTAAATAAAATGCTTGCTAAGCGTCAGGGTGAAATTGACGCAAGGTATAATGCTGCTGATGAGGCAAAGCGTCTGGCGGAGGAGGACAAACTTTTATGGGATGAGAAAATCTCTGCTGTAAAGGATGAGTCCGATGAGATAATTAAAAAGGCTCAGGACAGCGCCAAAAGACAAGGTGATAACATTGTTACAAAGGCAAAAGAACAGGCCGACAGCATTATACGCCAGGCTGAAACTCAGGCGCAACTTGAAATGAAAAAGGCTGAAGAAGGCATTAAAAAAGAGATTGTTGAGGTTTCGACTGCTCTTGCCAACAAGCTTTTAGAGCGCGAGATAAATGTAAATGACCATAGAGACTTAATCGATTCATTTATTGAGAAGATAGGTGATGAAGAGTGAGTGAGATAAGCAGCGAATACGCAAAGGCATTGTTTATGCTGGCGCTTGAAAAAGAATGCAGTAAGGAATATAAGGAAACACTCCAATTAGTATTGGATGTGTTTCATAAAAATCCCGTTTATAAAGATTTTCTGTCTACTTTTGCAATCCCGCTTGAAGAAAGACTAAACGCTTTAGATAAAGCGTTTAAAGACTCGATTCCAGGAGATGTACTGTCGTTTTTGAAAATTCTCTGCGAAAAGAAGCGCATTCAGGAATTTTCGGAATGTGCAGAGCAATATATGGCAATGTATGATGAAATAGCAAAGATTTCGAATGCCAAGATCACGAGTGCCGTTGAGCTTACCGAAGAAGAAAAAATGTCTCTTAGGGAAAAACTCGAGAAAAAAATCGGACATAAGATATTGATTGAGTGCGTCGTTGATGAATCAATCATTGGCGGCTTGATTGTTGAAACAGATGGAAAAATAATGGACTCAAGCCTTAAGAAACATCTTAAGGAGATAAAGGATGTGATAAAAAGATGAGTATGAAAACTGATGAGATAAGTCAGATTATAAAAGAGCAGATTAAAAATTATGAATCTAAAATAGAAATGCAAGAAACCGGAACGGTTATCTTAGTCGGTGATGGAATTGCGCGTGTTTACGGCTTAAGAGCGTGTATGGCAAGTGAGCTTTTAGAGTTTGAAGACGGAAGTATGGGTATGGCGCAGAACTTAGAGAGTGAAACCGTATCTGTAGCACTCTTGTCTAATACAAACGAAATTCACGAGGGCTCTTTGGTGCGCCGCACAGGAAAAGTTGTATCTGTACCGGTTGGTGATGAGCTTTTGGGCAGAGTTGTGGATGCATTGGGCAACCCGATAGACGGAAAAGGTCCTATTCTTGCCACAAAAACAAGACCTATTGAGACTGAGGCTCCCGGAATTATTGAAAGAAAGAGCGTATCTGTTCCGCTGCAGACGGGAATCAAAGCTATAGACAGTATGATTCCTATCGGCAGGGGACAGCGTGAGCTTATTATCGGTGATAGACAGACCGGTAAAACAGAGATTGCAATTGATACAATAATGAACCAGAAAAATACCGGCGTAATTTGTATATATGTTGCAATCGGTCAGAAAAACACAGCGGTGGTTCAGCTTGCAAATGAGCTATCTAAAGCGGGTGCGATGGAGTATACCATTATTGTATCAGCATCAGCGTCGGAAACCGCTCCGCTTCAGTATGTAGCACCATATTCAGGTTGTGCTATGGCAGAATATTTTATGGAGCAGGGAAAAGATGTCCTTATCATCTATGATGATTTGTCCAAGCACGCGATTGCATATCGTGCGCTTTCACTTCTTATAAGGCGTCCACCGGGACGAGAGGCGTATCCGGGTGATGTATTTTATCTTCACTCAAGACTGCTCGAGAGGGCAGCGTGTGTTGCTCCTGAGCATGGTGGCGGATCAATAACGGCTCTCCCTATTATTGAAACACAAGCGGGGGATGTTTCGGCATACATTCCGACAAATGTTATTTCGATAACTGACGGACAGATATTTTTAGAGACCGAGCTTTTCCACGCGGGTATTATGCCAGCTATTAACCCTGGTATTTCGGTAAGTCGTGTTGGTGGTGCAGCTCAGCTTAAGGCGATGAAAAAGGTATCCGGTGAGCTTAAACTTTTGTATGCTCAGTATCGTGAGCTTCAGGCGTTTTCGCAGTTCGGAAGCGATCTTGACGAAGACACCAAAAACCGTCTTGCGCTTGGTGAACGAATAGTTGAGGTGTTAAAACAAAAGCGAAATGCACCTGTAAGAGTAGGCTGTCAGGTTGCTATCGTATATGCCGTTATTAATGGTTATTTAAACGATGTCCCAGTCAAGAATGTGTCTGATTACGAGGCGAGACTTTTCGAACTTCTAGAGGCGAATTATAAAAACCTGCTTGAGAGGTTTGAGAATAATTTCTGCGATGAAGAGGATATCACTATGCTTAAAAAAGCACTCGATGAGATGAAGGAGTGATTTGATGGGCATAGATATTAAAAGTTTAAAGAATCGAATTAAGAGTGTAGATTCGACTTTGCATCTTACCAAAGCTATGGGTCTTGTAGCATCTGCGAAAATTCGTGGCGCAACAATTGCGATGGGAAAAAGCAGAGAGTATGTCAAAGCGCTTTCAGATACAGTCTCGATGCTTGCGTCGGCTAAGTCTTGCGAAAAGAGCGAATATATGAAAAGCGGCGAAGAAGGCAAGGTTTGTCTTATAGCCATAGCGGGCGACAGAGGATTAGCGGGCGGATATAATTCAAATATTTTCAAAATGGTCGAGGCACAGGGTGCAGACAGAATTATTCCAATAGGCAAAAGAGCCTGCGACAGATACGGCAGCGAGCAGGTTAAGGTGGAAACTTTTTCCTACAATGATGCGATTTGCCTTGCAAAAGAGCTATGCGAAGAGTTTAAAAAGGGTAAGTATGAAAAGATTGGAATTGTTTCGACCAAATATATATCCATGATGACGCAGACAGAAGGTGTCGAGTGGATTTTGCCGATTAGTAAAACAGAAAAAAAATCAAAAGCTGATATAATTTATGAGCCTGATGAGAGAACTGTTTTAGAAGCGATAATTGCAGAATATGTTGCAGGAAAAATAGTTGCTGCAGGAAAAGAAAGTTTTACCTGCGAAGTAGTTGCAAGACGCTTTGCTATGGACAATGCAGGCAAGAACGCGGGAGAGATGATTGATAGCCTTAAGCTTGAGTATAACCGTGCAAGACAGGGTGCGATCACACAGGAAATTACAGAAATTGTTGCCGGAAGCGGCATGTAAGGAGACAGGAATATGTCAGATTTAGAAAAAGGCAGTGTTGTACAGGTTGTAGGACCTGTTGTTGATATTCGTTTTGACGAAGGAAATTTACCTGCCATATACAATGCACTTACTATGAATATAGGTGATAAAACTCTTACGGTAGAGGTTGCGCAGCATATCGGAGATAATACTGTAAGGTGTATTGCTATGGCGTCTACCGACGGTTTGACGAGAGGAACGCCTGTTACTGATACAGGCAGGACGATAAGTGTGCCCGTCGGCAGAAAAACACTTGGAAGAATTTTTAATGTTTTAGGTGATCCTGTTGATAACAAACCGGCCCCGGAGGATACTCCTAAATGGGATATTCACCGTCCGGCTCCTGAGTATTCAGAGCTTTCTACATCAACAGAGATTTTAGAAACCGGCATCAAGGTAATTGACCTTATCTGCCCGTATTCAAAAGGCGGAAAGATTGGTCTTTTCGGCGGTGCGGGAGTAGGTAAGACCGTGCTTATTATGGAACTTATCAACAATATTGCAAAAGAGCACGGAGGACTTTCGGTATTTACTGGCGTTGGAGAGCGTACAAGAGAGGGTAACGACCTTTACAACGAAATGATGGAATCGGGTGTTTTGTCAAATACAACTTTAGTATACGGACAGATGAACGAGCCACCGGGTGCGAGAATGAGAGTTGGTCTATCTGGACTTACTATGGCAGAATACTTCCGCGAGGAAGAGGGCCAGGATGTGCTTCTGTTTATCGATAACATCTTCAGATTTACCCAGGCAGGTTCTGAGGTTTCGGCACTTTTGGGAAGAATGCCGTCAGCCGTTGGTTATCAGCCAACGCTGGCAAACGAGATGGGTATGCTTCAGGAGAGAATTACATCCACCAAAAAGGGTTCAATTACATCTATTCAGGCAGTATATGTCCCGGCGGATGACTTAACTGACCCTGCACCGGCTACAACATTTGCACACCTTGACGCTACAACTGTTTTGTCAAGAAGTATCGCATCACAGGGTATTTATCCTGCTGTTGACCCGCTTGAATCAACAAGCCGTATTCTATCGGCAGATGTTTTGGGAGAGGAGCATTATAGCGTTGCCCGTGAGGTTCAGAGAATTCTCCAGAGATATCAAGAACTTATGGATATTATTGCGATTATGGGTATGGATGAGCTTTCTGACGAAGATAAACTACTCGTCCAAAGAGCAAGAAAAATTCAGAGATTCCTGTCCCAGCCTTTCCATGTATCCGAAAAATTCATTGGTATTACGGGAGTATATGTTCCGCTTTCTGAGACAATCAGAGGATTTAAGGAAATTATCGAAGGCAAGCATGACGATTTGCCTGAGTCAGCATTTTTGTTTGTAGGAACTATAGACGAAGCGGTAGAAAAGGCGAAAAAGGTGGTTTAATGAAAACATTTAAATTTGTTATTTCAACACCTGACGGCAATTTGTATGAAGGTGATATAGTAAAAATATCACTTCGGGGAGCGGAGGGCGACCTTGCGATAATGGCAAACCATACGCCGTTTGTAACCTCGGTAAAGCCATGCAACTCGCATATCGAACTTGAGGACGGAACAATAAAAACTTTTAATGTGGAAAGAGGCCTTTTAAGCGTATCACAAGATGGGGTTACACTTATGTCAGGCAGTGCAAAATGGGAATAATTTTAAAAGCAACAAACCCTCCGGTTTGTTGCTTTTTTAAAAACATTTATTGCAAATATCAAAGACTTGCAGATGAAGAAGTTGCAGAAGTTGACCCTGAAAAATTTCTTGAAATTGTAATGCCAAAACTAAAAAAGAAGGATAGAAAAATATATATAGATATTGCAG
>JAZSJX010000003.1:0-37635 GCA_045534535.1 Congzhengia sp. | reverse complement strand
GTTGCTTTTTTAAAAACATTTATTGCAAATATCAAAGACTTGCAGATGAAGAAGTTGCAGAAGTTGACCCTGAAAAATTTCTTGAAATTGTAATGCCAAAACTAAAAAAGAAGGATAGAAAAATATATATAGATATTGCAGGTGTGCTCTGTTGCCGATAGTAGAAATAACTGGTATTATTTATAAATTCTTAAAAATGAGACTTGCATACGCTTATAAAAAATGGTATTATTAATGATGTGGTCAGAAGGGAAAGGTATGTATCAGATATTCTACTTGCTGACGGAAAGATTAAATTTATCGGAAAGGACATTGCTGTAGAAAATGAAGAAATTGTAATTGATGCTACAGGCAAACAGATTTATCCGGGGTTTGTTGATGCCCGTTTGAAATATCAACGAGAGTAGAAAAAGTTTTGATTAACGGGGAACTAGTAGCTGAAAATTAGATTAAAAAGGCTGCGGTTTTTAGTTATACATTATCATACAGTCATTATGTAATGAGCTTAATAATAAAATAGAAACAAATTTATGTAAAAATACATATTGAAAGAGGGACATTTTAAAGTGAAAAAGAAGGAGAGTATTTTTTTTACAATAGCAGGAACTGTATTAACCGGTTTGGCGATTGGTTCGTTTTTAACTCCAAACAAGATTGTTGGGGGAGGAGCGTCAGGTATATCCACGATATTATTTCATTCCTTTGGTATTCAGCCTGGTATAAGCTTTTTTGTGCTTAATATATTATTTCTGCTTGTCGGACTTAAAATTCTGGGTAAAAAATTTATACTTAAAACACTGGCGGGAATTTCTCTTTTGTCGGTTTTTACGCAGTGTTTCAGCCTTTTTCCGGTATATACAGAAAATCTTATATTATCGTCCGTTTTCGGCGGAGTCCTTTATGGTCTCGGAATTGGAATGAGTTTTGCTGCAGGAGCCTCAACAGGAGGAACGGATATTGTAGGAAGAATTATTCAATCAAAATTCAGTCATATACCTATAGGGAGAATGCTTTTGCTGGTTGACGGAATTATTATAGCTGTTTCGTTTTTGGTATTTAGGAATGCAGAGCTTATTCTTTTTGGCATTATTACATTGTTTATTTCAAGTTACTCCATTGATTTGACAATAAGCAAATTAAATGTTTCCAAAATTGCCTTTGTAATAACTGATAACGGAGAGGAAATATCGAAAAAACTTGTTTCTACATCTCCAAGAGGCGTTACCTTAATTGATGTTAAGGGAGTATATACGGACAGCAAGAGGCAGATGCTTTTTTGTGCGTTAAAAGAAAGCGAAACGGAGGAGTTTCAAAAGAAAATTCTTTCGATAGACGAAACTGCCTTTATCGTATTTTCTGAGTCGCAGCGGATTAAAGGCAACGGCTTTTACCTGTACAAGTAGATAAAAAAACACAAAATTAAAAGGGATGAATTTATATGAAGGAATGTGTTTTAAAAGAAGGCTTATGCACAAATTGTGGTGAGTGCGAAAAATGTGATTTAGACGAAACTAAAATTTGTGATAACTGCGGAAAATGCATAGATTCTGATGCAGAATCAAGAGCAATACAAATAGATGATGTTATTTTATAGTTTGCTGTATTTTCCTGGTGGTACGCCCGTAACCTTTTTAAAAACTCTTATAAAGTTGGCATAGTCTGAAAAACCGCAGAGCAAGGCGGTTTCTGACACACTTTTTCCGCTGCACAAGAGCTTTTTTGCCTCACATATACGCTTTGCGGTTATGTATTTTGTTACGGTAGTTTCCAAATGAATTTTAAAAAGCTTGCACAGTTGGTTTACGCTGATGTGTGAGTTTTCAGCTATTGCCTTCAAGTTTATGTCATTTTTAAAATTTAAATTTATATATTCAAGTGATGCAGAAAGTGATTCTAAGTTAAGATTATTTTCTGCATCATTTTTTTTGTGATTTGCAAAATACTTATTTATATGAACAAGCATCATATTTATCGCAGAATTTTTTAAAATATCATCGCCGTAGGAATTGTTGTTTCTGAACGAAACGAAGAGTCTTTCAAGCTTTGAAATTTCCGTATCGCTTAGCGAAATTATATTTGGGGATGTGTTTTCCTTTTTGTAAAAGCATAAGGAAAGGTCGGTTTTGTCTGTAGAATTGCGCGATAAATAATCGGGATGGATTACTATACCAAATCTTGCAATCGCCCTGCCTTTTTGAGGGATTACTTTGTATGGATCAAACTGATTTAAAACCATCAAATCGCCACTGTTTATTTCATATATTTTTCCGTCAGCCAAAAACAAGCCGCTTCCTGTAAGACACAAAATTACCTCGTGGCAGTTACCTAGCTTTGTATTTAAATCGGGGAAGCTTTCCTCTGTGTAGTAAACACCATATGTGCGTGTATCTATAGCGTTTTTTAGTGCATCGGAAAATTTGCTGAAAAGAAAAGACATAAAAGCACCTTCTTAAAAAATATAGATTTATTTTATCATTAAGAAGTGAAAAATGCAATAAAAAGCATAAAAAAAGAAAAAATAAGATGAAATTATAGCCATATCTTCTAATATATATAGAACTAACAGAGTCAGTTTTTCATTTTAATCGACATATATTGACAAAAAAACAAATAAATAATATAATTATGTGAGTAAAAATTTATTTAGTGCAAATCAGGAGGAAAAGATGAAAAGAATAATAAGTATTTTAAGTGTTGTTTTAATGCTTGTATCTTTTGGTACTACGGCCCAGGCTGGCGATGTTCCTGAAGGACTTTTATCAAATGATGATGCTTTGGTCTTTTTTGGCGAGGTTATAACATACGACAAGAATAACAGTGCTGAAATTGAAGTTTCACCTGTGAAAAAAATAAAAGGTGATGTTGTTATTGGCGAGTGGGTAACTTTTAATGAACCATCTCCTGTTGGTGCAAAGATTAAAGAGGGAGAGTTATACCTTTTTGCGTTCTTTGATGAAAACAACCCAATTTACATCTTTGAAACATCGAGCTTTAATCCCACCGAATTAGAATTGGAAGATGCAGAAGGCGATATGTGGGAAAGGTTTGAACAGTATCTGAACGAAGGTAAATACGAAGAAGCAGAAAAAGACAGAATCGACAGGGAAAATGCCGATTTAAAGGTTGTAGACAAAGAGCTTAGCCTAAGTGAACTTTTGATGCTTAAAAACTTTCCTGATGACAATATATATGTCAGCATAAAGGGAACAAAGTATATGCTTGACAAGGAAAAGTTTGTCGCACTGGCGGATACTTTAATGCTGACAGATATTGAAAACACAAGAGTTAATGATATGCAGGGTTTTTATATTTTAGTCGGCGACGATTTGTCATCTTACGCATTCTTTTCAGGAGATTGTAAGGTTGAAAGACACGCACCATTTATGAGCAGAATTCCTTATGCCGACTTTACAATTAAGACAGATGACTTAGCGAAGATTTATAATCTCTTTCCGATAGAGGCGAGAGCTACCATGATGATTGAAAAGAGCAGCGCAAACCACCTTCTTATTTGCGCAATAGGTATTGCGGTTTTAGTTTTTGCATTGGGCTTTACAATAGGTCATAAAAGAAGAAAATGCAAAAAAGAAAATACAGAAGAATAATAGTGTGAGATGTAGCTAAAAGCTGCATCTCATTTTTATTTAAAAACCAATATTTCGTTGACTTTTTGTGCTAAATAATGTATAATAAATAAGATAAAATATGTTATATAAGGGATAATTTATATGAATGGTGCGAAAAAGACAATTAAAACTGCCGGATTTATGATTTTTGCGACACTTTTAGCTAAGGTTTTGGGTATGTATCGCGATATCTTGTTTGCGTCCATTTACGGAACGGGAGCCGAGGCAGTTGCATATTCTACAGCAAGCAGAATACCGCTTTTGTTTTTTGATATTGCCTTAGGAAGTGCAATTTCTTCGTCATTTATCCCTGTTTTTAACGAATTTTTGCAAAAGGGCGAGGAGAAAAAAGCAAGGGAATTTTCAAATAGCTTTTTAAACATCATATTACTGATAACATCCATTATATGTGCTTTGGGAATTTTCTTGAGAGGCCCCGTCGTAAATTTGCTTGGGAGCGGATTGGCACCTGATGTTAAAGAGTTAGCAGAAGGCTTAGTTATAATAATGCTGCCTTCTATGATATTTACGGCACTTGCATATTCTCTGACAGGTGTTTTGCAGTCTTTTGGCGAATTTAATGTGCCTGCTGCGATAAGCTTAGTTTCAAACGCAATTATGGCAGGCTACCTTTTAGTCTGTAAAGACAGGTTTGGTATTTATGGCGTGTCGATTGCGATGCTTATTGCCTGGGCATTTCAGTTTATTATACTTATTCCATCGCTTATTAAGAAAAAATATTCATACAGGCCATTTATAAACTTTAAAAATTCAGGGCTTAAAAAGGCGGTGCTTTTGGCAGTACCAATACTTATAAGCTCGTGGGTTCAGCCGATAAATACGGTTGTGAATATGTTCTTGGCGTCATACATTGACGGCGGACAGGCTGTGCCTGCGTTAGATTATGCAAACAAGCTGTATATAATTTTTGTAGGCGTCTTAACCTACGCTGTATCAAATCTTATTTTTCCGTCAATATCAAGGCTTGCAGTTGATGAAACAAAAAAACAGGAATTTATAGAGGTTTTAAAAAAGGCAATAGGAAGTGTACTGTTCGTTCTTTTGCCGATTATGATAGTTTTTTTAATAAAATCCGAGGGAATTATAAAGCTTGTGTATGAGCGCGGAGCATTCGGCGAAGAGCAAACAAGGCTTACCTCAAACGCTCTGTTTTGCTATTCCTTTGGTATGCTGGGCTTTGGACTGCAGGAAATGCTAAACAAAGCATTCTATGCTGAGCAAAACGGCAAAACACCAATGAGAGTGTCAGTTGTTGGAATTTTATTAAATGTAACATTAAGCTTTATATTTGTAAGAGCGTTTAATTTAGGAATTTCAGGACTTCCGATTGCGGCATCTGTTGCGGCAAACTTTATAGCGTTAACATTGGCACTTATACTTAACAAAAAACACAAAGTGTTCGATAAAGCGTTTGTATTTAACCTATTAAAGATGGCATCAAGCGGTGCGTTTATGATAGCTGCGATGTATGTTGTAAATATATTTTGTGATTTTGACACCTCATTTGTCGGCACATTTTTAAATATTGCAATTCCGTCTTTTGTTGGATTGATTGTTTATATAATGCTTGCATTTATATCAAAAACCGAAGAGACAAAAATAGTTACTGATATTTTAAAGAAAAGGAGGAAATAGAGAATGGAAAGCAGAGTGTTTAAGTTTTTCGCGTCATTTTTCTCAAAGCTTCTAAACTGCTTTGATGAGAGCTTTTGCGGAAAAGCATATAACAGATTTTGCAAAAAGCTTTCGGATGAATATAACGAAAGTCGTATAAGTAAATTTTTTGAATGCGGAAAAAGAAGAGATGTTTTTAGAAACAGTTTTTTTGGTAAAATATGCATTCTTCCTGAAACCATCCTTTTATTCCTTCAAAAGAAACTTGCAGACCCTGTAAACTCAGCATTAAAGGGAAGCGTGGTTTGTAAAAATTTTAACAGATGGGCAGATATAAGTATCCGTTTTTACGGAATTTTACTTTCTGTTTTTTCTTTGTTGCTCGTTATTTTAAAAGAGTCGACTAAAACGGAAATCGCTATTTTAATTGGCATTTTAATACTTGGAATAGTTATGATTTTAATAAACAGAGATTTAAATTCTCTTCTTTGCGGAAGCAAAATTTACACATCTTTAAAGGAACTGTTTACAGAGTATTCAGAAAGCACGCATGATTTTTATGCCTGCAAAAAGGCGCAATGTGTAACGGCGGCAGCGTTAGGTATTATTTGTGCAATGCTTTGTTTAGTATTTGGCGACAAGCTGTTTGTAGTTTTAGCAGGTGCAATCTTAGCTTTTGCATTTTTGCTTAAATACTTAAATCTCGGAGTTTTCCTTACTGTGATGTTGTCTCCGCTTTTACCTACAATGGTGCTGGTAGGGTTAAGCTTTTTGTGTGCAACAGTATTTTGTATACATGTTATTTTAAATAAAGATTTTACATTTTCTAAAAACCCGATGAACGCATTTGTGGTGTTTTTCATGCTTGCACTTTTGTGGGGATGCATAAATTCATTCTCCTTTGCTGCAAGTTTAACACAGGCGGCAGTTCATATTTCATTTATTCTTTTTTACTTTGTTCTTGTTAATACAATTCGCAAAAAAGAGCAGTGGCAGTCGCTTATTAAAATGTTTTTGGGTGTTGCTTTTATAGTAGCTCTTTATGGAGTTGTACAAAACTTTACAGGAATAACATCTACACAGTCTTGGGTTGATGAGGAGATGTTTGAGGATATAAGCGTAAGGGTATATTCGTTTTTTAACAACCCGAATGTATTGGGAGAATTTCTGGTTATGACAATTCCTTTAACGCTTGCTGTAATCTGGGGAAAACAAAGACAAACACATAAGGTATTGTTTTTGTTTGTCCTTATTATGATGGCAGCGTGTATGGTGTTTACCTGGTCGCGCGGCGCATGGCTCGGTGTATTTTTTGCCCTGGCGCTTTTCCTGGTTATAATGGACAGACGATGGGTTTTAGCAGGTGTTTTGTTGCTTGTTTTAGCACCTGTTCTTCTGACGCTAAGCGGAAACACCGCAATACTTCAAAGACTTTTAAGCATTGGAAACACGGCAGATACATCTACCGCATACAGAGTTTCTATATGGCAAGCGTCGATAAAAATTATCCGTGATTTCTGGGTTTCGGGAATTGGAATAGGACAGGAAGCATACAAATCAGTTTATCCTGTTTACGCCCTGTCGGGTGCTGATTTTGCACTTCATTCTCATAACCTCTACCTTCAGGTATGGGTTGAAATGGGCATAATCGGCATAACATCACTTTTTGCAGTGATATTAATGTTTGTAAAACAGGTATTTTCCAAAAAAGTGATGATGAATCGAAAAACCGACAGTTGCGCTAAAATAGTTGTAGCGTTAGGAGCAGCGCTTTTAGGATTTTTACTGCAGGGACTTACCGATTATGTTTGGTACAACTATAAAATCCTTATGATATTCTGGATTGTAGTTGCATTAGGAATAAGCGGCGTTAATCTCTTTTCGCAAAACGAAGAAAAGGGAGGCGACATAAAATGATAAATGTTTATCAGGTCATCTCCGATACCATCATTGGCGGTGCAGGGAGATATTTGCTTAATTATTTGAAGCATTTTGACAGAAAAAGATTTAGCGTAACTGTTTTAATTCCTGAAAACAGCGAATTAAAGCCTATGATTGAAGCTTTTAAAGATGTTAAAATTATCGAAGTTCCGTATATGGCGGACAAGTCATACGATGCTAAGTGCGTAAAGGCAATAAGAAAGATTTTTAAGGAAAACAGTGTAGATATTGTTCACACACACGCAAGCCTTTCTGCAAGAATTGCGGCAAGATGCGAAAAGGTTAAGACAATAATTGCAACAAGACATTGTATTGAGCCGACAGGAAAATTCCCGATAAATAAAGTCAAAAGCATTCTAAACAATTTGCTTTGCGACTATTATATAGCCGTATCCCACGCGGTTTATGAAAATCTTATAGACTGCGGAATAAAGGAAGAAAAAATTAAAGAAATTTCAAATGGTGTTTTAGCGGTAGAAGAAATTACAGACGAAGAGAAAACGAAGCTCAAAGAAAAATATGGCATAAAAGACGAAATGGTATTCGGCATTTTTGCAAGGCTTCATGAGGTTAAGGGTCATAGGTACTTTATTGCGGCTGCAAAAAAATACTTAAGCGAAAAACTACCTGCAAAATTTTTAATAGTAGGCGATGGAAAGCTAAAGGATGAGCTTTTAATCTTAGCGGAAAATACACCTGAAATTATATTTACAGGGTATGTAAAGAACACAAAGGAGCTTCTTAATATAACTGATGTAAATGTAATCGCATCGGAATCTGAGGCGATGAGCCTTGCAATCTTAGAGGCAATGAGCTTAGGAAAGCCTACCATTGCAACAAATGTTGGTGGCAATCCCCAAATCGTTATAGCGGGTCAAAATGGCATATTAACTGAGTATGGCGATAGCGAGGGAATGAAAAACGCATTTATTAAATTCGTTGCAGACAAGGATTTTTACAACAAATGCTCGCAAAATGCAAAGAAAATATATGATGAGCAATATACCGCCGAAATAATGGTGGAAAATCTTGAAAAGCTATATGAGGAGGTCGTAAAATGAAAACAGAAGGAAAGAGAATCAACATTATAGACTCTGTGTTTGTGATTTTTCTTGCCATAATTGTAATTTTTGCAATTGTAGGAGTATCAGGAAAATTATCAAAAAAACAAGAAGCAAATTCGGATAAGGTAAGGTACTCAATCGAGTTTTTAAATGTTGAAGATGAATTTTTAGATTATGTTGAAGAGGGCGATATAGCTTATGAGGGCAAAACCAAAGGCGAAATAGGAAAAATTGTTTCTGTTTATGAATCACCTGCGAGGCAGCTTGTTCAAAACGATATAAAACAGGTTATAGAGTATGTTAATGTGCCTGACAAAAAGAATGTTACGGTAGAGATTGAAGCTGATGCAACAAAAGAAAACGGAGATATTTTTACAAATTCCTTTGAGATAAAAATTGGAAAAACAATGGGATATATTGTAGGTGATGCCGCATCAAACGGAACGATAATAAGTATAGAGTTTATTGACGGAAATTCTGTAAAGGGTGGTGCGGACAAATGATGATGGATAAAAACGGAAAGCTTTTTGGAAAAATAAGCATTGTTGATATTGCCGTGATTTTAGTTTTAGTAGTAGGTGTGTGCGGAATTTTTTATACAAAAGCTGAGCTCGATAAAGGCAATGTATTGTCAAACGACGGTGCTATGCTTATAAAGTCTTCAGCGAAAACTGATGTCTTAGAGGTAGCGCTTAAAATTGAAAATGTAAGGGATGTAACAAGAGATGCCATTGTTGTAGGCGATGAGGTATATATTACAGCAACTAATAAATTGCTTGGTAATGTAGTAAGAGTTGAGAGCGAGCCTCACAAAACTGATGCTATGACAGATGAGGGGATAATTTATAAAACTGCAATTCCTGAACGCTTTGATGTTACCATTGTGGTTGAAACTGCAGGAAAGAAAAAGCCTGAGGGCTATTTTACAAGCAATAACTTCCATTTGTATTACGGAAAGTCAATTGAGGTTAAAACATCAACAATTCAGACTAATCCTAAAATTTGCGGCATAACTGTTATAGAAAATGCACAGTAGTTGGCTGAAAGGATGTAAAAATGTCAGAAAAGAAAAGAGTTGTCATAAAGGTTGGAACATCGACCTTGACATATGATACAGGAAAAATTAACATAAGAAGAATTGAACTTTTATCTCAGGTTATAAGCGACCTGTCACATAGCGGATGCGAGGTTGTCCTGGTTTCAAGCGGTGCGGTTGGCGTAGGAGTCAGCAAGTTAGGTTTTGGAAAAAGACCTGAAACAACACGCGAAAAGCAGGCGGCATCTGCAGTAGGTCAAGGCGAACTTATGAGTATGTACGAAAAGTTCTTTGCTGAATTTGGCTGCAAGGTTGCACAGATCCTTATAACTAAAAATGTATTAGAGGATGATGAAAGAAAGCAAAACACAATAAATGCCTTTAACACGCTTTTAGAGTGGAATGTTGTGCCGATAGTTAACGAAAACGATGTTATTTCAACGGCGGAAATCGAGTTTGGCGATAATGACACATTGTCTGCCGTAGTTTCAGAGCTAATCGGTGCAGATATTTTGATAATTTTGTCAGATATTGACGGACTTTTTGATAAAGACCCGGCAAAGTATGATGATGCAAAGCTAATTCCTAAGGTAACAGAGGTTACAGACGAGCTAAAGCTTTCGGCAGGCGGTGCAGGTACAAGCCGTGGAACAGGCGGTATGGTAACAAAGCTTATTGCGGCGGAAAAAACCTTAGCTGTTGGAATTGATATGGTTATAATAAATGGCAATAATCCTAAAAATATTTATGATGTTTTAGAAGGAAAACAAATAGGAACAAGATTTTCTAAAAACTGATTGAGAGAGTGATAAAAATGTATGATTTAATATCACAGGCAAAAAGTGCAAAAAGTGCATCGTATAAGCTTATGAATATATCGGCAGAAAAAAAGTCTGCGGCACTTTGCGAAATAGCAAATGCACTTATAAAGCATACAGATGAAATTCTATATGAAAACCAAAAGGACATAATTTTATTAAAGCAAAATCCTGCAAAAGCTTCGTTTGCAGACAGATTAAAGCTCACAAAAGAAAGAATTTTGCAGATGGCAGAGGGTGTAAGACAGGTGGATTTGCTTCCTGACCCTGTTGGTGAAGTTACAGGAATGACAAAGCGGCCAAACGGATTAGTTATCGGTAAAAAAAGAGTTCCCTTAGGCGTTATTGGAATAATCTACGAGGCAAGACCTAATGTTACAGTCGACGCTGCGGCACTTTGCATTAAAACCTCAAACGCTTGTATTCTTCGTGGCGGAAGTGAGGCTATTAACTCTAACAAGATTTTGGCAAGAGTTATGAATGATGCACTAAAATCCGTGGGATTTCCTGAGGGCAGTGTTTCTTTGGTTGAGGACACATCAAGGGAAATTGCAAACGAAATGATGCGTTTGAATGAATATATTGATGTTTTAATACCAAGAGGCGGCAAGGGTTTAATACAGGCGGTTGTTGCAAATGCAACTGTACCTGTTATAGAAACAGGAACGGGCAACTGCCACATTTATATTGAAAAAAGTGCAGATTTAAATATGGCAACAGAGATTTTGGTAAACGCAAAAACCTCTCGTCCGTCTGTTTGCAATGCAGCAGAATCTCTTTTAGTAGATGAGAGCATCGCAGACAAGGTGCTACCATTAATCAGCGAAAAGCTAAAGCCCTACAATGTTGAAATCAGGGGATGCGATAAAACCTTAAAAATTCTGCCCGAAAGCGTTAAAGCTACACAGGAGGATTACTACACAGAATATAATGACTTTATTTTATCTGTAAAGGTAGTTGACGGAATAGACGAGGCGATAGAGCATATTAACCGCCATGGTACAAAGCATTCTGAGGCTATTGTTACAGAAAACTATAATATGTCGCAAAAATTTTTAGATGAGGTTGATGCTGCAGCAGTCTATGTTAATGCCTCTACAAGATTTACAGACGGATTTGAATTTGGCTTTGGTGCGGAAATAGGAATAAGCACGCAAAAGCTACACGCCCGCGGTCCTTTAGGATTAGCTGAGCTTACAACCTTAAAATATATTATATACGGCAACGGACAAGTAAGGGGATAAAAATGATAAGTGCGGAAAATCTCTCATTTAAGTATGAAGCCGAGGGCAGCAGTTTTGTCTTGGACAAATTAAATATAAACATTAAAAAGGGTGAATTTGTAGCCATCTTAGGTCATAACGGATGCGGAAAATCCACACTTGCGAAGCACTTTAACGGACTGCTATTGCCAATAGGCGGAAATGTTTTGGTTGGCGGTCTTAATACCAAGGATGAGGATATGCTTTGGGAAATAAGAAAAAGAGTTGGTATGGTTTTTCAAAACCCCGACAATCAGATTGTCGCAACTGTTGTGGAAGAAGATGTTGCTTTTGCTCCTGAAAATTTAGGCATACCTTCAGCCGAGATAAGAAAAAGGGTTGACGATGCGTTAAAGGTAGTTGATATGTATCGCTTTAGAAAGCACGCACCTCATCTTTTGTCAGGCGGTCAGAAACAACGTGTTGCAATAGCTGGTGCTATTGCTATGCGCCCCGAGTGTATTGTAATGGACGAGCCTACCGCAATGCTTGACCCAAAGGGCAGAAGCGAAGTTATAGATACAATTTTAAAACTTAAAAATGAAGAGAAAATGACAGTTGTCTTAATTACTCACTTTATGGAAGAGGCTGCTTTAGCCGACAGAGTTGTAGTTATGGATAAGGGAAATATAGTAATGGACGATTGCCCGAAAAAAGTTTTCTCACAGGTTAAAAAGCTTAAAGAGTTAGGCTTAGATGTTCCTCAGGTAACAGAGCTTTTGTATGAACTAAACCGCACAGGATTAGATATAAACTACGATATTTTGACAGTTGAAGAATGTGCCGATGAGATTATGAGAGTTTTAGGGGGTGGCACAAATTGAGTATAAAAACAGAAAATTTAACCTATGTATATATGCAGGGAAGCCCCTTTGAAAGAAAAGCGTTAGATAATGTAAATATTACAATAGAGGACGGCGAATTTGTAGGTTTAATTGGTCATACAGGTTCAGGAAAATCAACACTTGTTCAGCATTTAAATGGTCTTTTAAAGCCACACTCGGGCAAGGTTTTGGTAAACGGAACTGAAACCTGTGTAAAGGGCGAGGAATTAAAAAAATTAAGATGCGAGGTAGGACTAGTATTCCAGTACCCCGAGCATCAGCTTTTTGAAGAAACTGTATATAAAGATATAGCGTTTGGTCCTAAAAATTTAGGTCTTGCACCTCGTCAGGTTGACGAAAGGGTAAAGGAAGCCATGAACTATGTCGGTCTTTCCTATGACCTTATGTCAAAGTCGCCGTTTGATTTGTCTGGCGGGCAAAAAAGAAGAGTTGCGATTGCAGGTGTTTTAGCTATGCATCCGTCGGTTTTAGTGTTAGACGAGCCAACCGCGGGATTAGACCCTGCAGGAAGAGAAGAGATTTTAACACAGATTAAGTCGATTTACTTAAAGAGTAAGATGACGGTTGTTTTAGTATCTCACTCAATGGAGGATGTTGCACGATTAGTTAACCGCCTGATAGTTATGAACGGCGGAAAAGTCGCTATGGACGGCACAGTTTCAGAGGTTTTCTCACACGGCGACAAGCTTCGCGGAATGGGACTTAATGTGCCTCAGATTCATCTTTTAACAGAAGAGCTTATAAAAAGAGGGGTCCCTCTGAAAAACAACATCTACACAGTTGAAAAGGCGAAAAATGCAATAATGCTTTATATAAATCAACAGAAAAAGGAGACGGAAAATGCTTAAAGACATAACCTTAGGACAGTATTTTCCGATTGACTCAAAGCTTCACAAGCTTGATTCCAGAACGAAAATACTAATGCTTTTGCTAAACATTGTTTTGATTTTTACGGCCAAAACAGTATTCAGCTATGCACTTATAATTCTGTTTAATGCATTTATAATCAAAATTTCCAAAGTGCCAGTTAAGATGTATTTTAAAGGCTTAAAGCCGATCTTGTTTATTATTGTTTTTACTGCAATTTTAAATATGTTCTTAACGGACGGAAAAGACCTTCCTATATTCGGATATTCTGTAGGAATTACCGTTGAGGGCGTTATAATGGCAGTAAAAATGGCGGTAAGACTTGTGCTTTTAATAATTTCAAGCAGTGTGCTTACCTATACAACATCGCCAATGGCATTAACAGATGGTATAGAAAAGCTTTTAAAACCGCTTTCTAAAATTGGTTTTCCCGCACACGAGCTTGCTATGATGATGAGTATTGCAATACGATTCATCCCTACACTTATCGAGGAAACGGATAAGATAATAAAGGCACAGCAGGCAAGGGGTGCAGATTTTGACACAGGCTCTATAATAAAGCGTGCAAAATCGTTAATACCAATGTTAGTTCCGCTGTTTATAAGTGCTTTCAGGCGTGCAGATGAGCTTGCATTTGCTATGGAGAGCAGATGCTACAGAGGCGGGGACACGAGAACAAGACTTCGTGAAATTAAATTCACTAAGACAGACCTTTGGGGCTGGATTGTATTCATATTATTTTTTGTAGCAGTTATTGTATTAGAAATCATATTTTAAACGGAGGTGGCGCCAATGCAAAACTATAAAATAACGCTTATGTATAACGGCGCCATGTATGGCGGTTGGCAGATACAAAAAAACGCTAAAACAATACAGGGAGAGGTTCAAAAAGCGTTTTCTACAATTCTTCGTCAGCCTGTAGAGTTAATTGGTGCAAGCAGAACGGACGCAGGCGTTCACGCACTTAACTATACTGCAAACGCACATTTTGAAACAGACTATGATGAAAGAAGAATTTTGTCAGGGGTAAATGCACTTTTGCCTGACTCAATTAAAGTTAAATCAATAGAAAAATGTGATGAAGATTTTCATGCAAGATACAGTGCAAAATCTAAAACCTATGTTTATATGATAGACACATCACAGTACGGCGATGTTTTTAAAAAGCCTTATGTGTGGAGATTTAAATATCCGTTAGACTTTGATGCGATGCAAAAAGCAACGCAGTTTTTTGTAGGAAAGCACGATTTTTCAGCGTTTATGTCAAAGGGCGGTCAGGCAAAAACCTTTGAGCGTGAGATTTTTGAATGTAACCTCACTCGTGAAGGGGAAACGCTTGTTATGAAAATTCGTGGCGATGGATTTTTGTATAATATGGTAAGAATCATTGCAGGAACATTGGTAAGTGTGGGAAGAGGATACATAGAGCTTGAAGATGTTCCCGATATTATTCTTTCAAAATCGAGAAAAAGAGCAGGCATAACAGCACCGCCTGAGGGGCTTATGCTTTATGATATTGAGTATTAGAAAGGAATAAAAAAATGAAAAATCCTATTTTAAAAAAGATTATAATTGCATTTTTTATAGTGGTCGGGATTTTGCTTGTTCTTTTTTTAAGTAAGGAAATTGCAGTAAGATTTTTCAATTATAAACCGCCTGCAATATCCCAAAGTCAGGTAAAAAGAACGAAGCAGGTGGATGTATCCTTTAAAGAGGATGAAAAATATAAGCAAATCGTAACCGAAAGATTCATATACTTTATCGGTGTAAATAAGATAACTGTTGCGGATGAGGACGGAAACAAGAAAAATGAAATTGATATAGTTGCCTCGCAGCCGATTATAAAGTCATCAGGCGAGTATGTTGTAGTTGCTGATGCGGGCGGAAAAAATGTTTATATCATAAACGGACAGAATCTAAAAAACACCATCCAAACTCACGGAAAACTTGTAAATGCATCGATAAACTCAAAGGGATATACAGTAGTAGTAACCGAGGGAGATATGCATAAACGAGATGTTACTGTTTACAATGTAAAGGGCAAGGAGCAGTTTGTATGGAATTCAGGAAGTTTGTTTGTTTTAAGTGCTGCAATTGCTGACAATAACAAAAACATCATAATTTCAACATTAGACACATCAGAGGGTAAGATGAAGTCGCATCTGTCATTTTATAACATATCAGATGTAAAGCCAATAGCATCAGAGGATTATATTGATGAACTTTTTGCAGTGGTTGAAATCAGAGGAAATTATGCTTATTGCATAGGTGATTCAAAGACATGCATTTACCGTATATCAGGAGATAAAAATGGCGAGATTCCCTATAACGGAAAAACTCTCACAACATACAGAACTGGAAAATCTGATATAGTTATGGCGTTTTCTGAATCTGCACTCAGCGGAAAAAGATATAACATAGAAACATACAATACATCAGGCAAAAGAGTTGGAAATTACGAGATTGACTACAAAATCAACTATTTGGACTTTGCAGAAAATGTCATTGCAATAAATCGCGGAAGCCTTATAGATATTGTAGATATTTACGGAAGAGGGAAAAAACTTATAGACCCTGAAATTGACATTAACGATTTAAGTTTTCTGGGTGGAACATCAAAAGCGGTAGGCTTTACTGCAAATGGAGCTTATATTTTCAGTGTAAAATAAATTTTGGAGGTTTTTATGAGTATAAATTATATTGACCTTTTAGTGATTGTTGTTTTGCTTGTATCTGTATTTATTGGCTTTAAGAAGGGATTTTTAAAAACTGTAACGGGACTTTTGGCAGTTATGGTTTCTTTGATACTTGCAATAACGCTTCATCCATATGTATCAGAGTATTTAGAAAAAACACCTGTTTATGATACAGTTTACAATACGGCTTCATCTGTTTTGATAACACCTAAGGAAACAACAGGGAAAATAACTGACTACGGAGCAGGCAATCTAAATCTTCCCCGTGAATTTACAAATAATATGCAGGAAACAATTGAAACTGCAAAGGAAAACACCGCAAATAAAATAGCACAAACCGTAGCCAAAGCAAGTATTAAAATTATATCAATGCTTTTGATATTTATAGTGGCAAGACTTTTATTCTTTGTGGTTACCTTGCTTGCAGGGATTATTAAAAAACTTCCGCTAATCGGGTGGGGAGATAGTCTGCTTGGTGCTCTTTTAGGACTTATAAGAGGATTTTTAATAGTATACATAATATTTATGGCATTTACGATTTTGGCATCTTTTTCACCTGAAAACGAATGGGTACGCACTATAAAATACTCGGAATTTGCTAAAATTTTGTATAATGATAATGTTTTATTAGATTTTATCTATAAAGGCTAATTTTTATTTGACACACATAAAAATTAGAGTTATAATAATTAAAGAAAATTTTTTGGAGGCGTAGTAATGGATATTAAAATAGTTAAAACAACTAATCCTAAAAAGAAACCATCTGCAGATGGTCTGGGCTTTGGAAAAATCTTTACAGACCATATGTTTGTAATGGATTACAGTACAGAAAAAGGCTGGCACGATGCAAGAATTATTCCTTATGGTCCTTTTGAGATTGACCCGTCTTGTATGACACTTCACTATGGACAGGCAATTTTTGAAGGATTAAAGGCGTATAAGGGTGCAAATGGCGAAATTTTGCTTTACAGACCTTACGACAATATGAGAAGATTAAACAAGTCTAATGACAGACTTTGCATTCCTCAGATTGATGTAGACTTTGCAGTTGATGCAATTAAAGAACTTGTAATGCTTGAAAAGGATTGGATTCCTGACGGCGACGGCACATCACTTTACATAAGACCGTTCATCTTTGGTACAGATAGCGCTTTAGGTGTTCATCCGTCTAAAACATACAAATTTGTGGTTATCCTAAGCCCTGTTGGTTCATACTATGCAGGTGGCTTGGCACCGGTAAAAATCTGGGTTGAAAACGAGTTTGTCCGTGCTGTTCGTGGTGGTATGGGCTTTGCTAAAACTGCAGGCAACTATGCTGCAAGCTTAAAGGCACAGGAAGTTGCAGAAAAGAACGGCTATTCACAGGTTTTATGGCTTGATGGTGTTGAACAGAAGTATGTTGAAGAAGTCGGCGCTATGAACATCTTCTTCAAAATTGACGGCGAGGTTGTAACACCAATGCTAAATGGCAGTATCCTTGCAGGTATAACCCGTGATTCTGTTATTCAGGTGCTTAAGGCTTATGGATATAAAGTTTCTGAAAAGAAAATTTCAATTGATGAAATCCACGCGGCTTACAAGGCAGGAAAACTTGAAGAAGTTTTCGGCACAGGAACAGCAGCAGTTATTTCTCCTGTAGGTGAACTTTGCTACAACGGAGAAAAAATGGTAATCAACAACAACGAAATCGGCGAAACATCACAGTTCTTATATGACACAATTACAGGTATCCAGAAGGGTATTGTAGAAGACAAATTAAACTTTACTATCACATTATAATTTCTATAAAGGCGGTGCTTTTGGCACCGCCTCATAACTTTTTATCTTATGGCAATTCTTGCCGAATTTTCCGTATTTTACAAAAACATCTAAATTATGGAGGTTTTTATGGATTTATCAAAAAAAACAATACAGGACTTAAGGGAAATTGCTAAAACTCTTGGGATTTCTGGTATAAGCAAGTACAAAAAGGAAGAACTTATAGAAGTAATTTCTTCGAAAGAGCAAGAACAAAAAGAGGAAACAAAAACAAAAGGCGAGCTTACAGTTTCTGGAGACGATAATTTAGTTGGCGGAATTTTGGAGGTTTTGCCTGACAATGGTTTTGGTTTTCTTCGTGGAGAAAATTATCTTTCAACGCCAAAGGATGTTTATGTTTCCCCGACACAGATAAGGAGATTCAACTTAAAAACGGGCGACAAGGTAACAGGAATTGCAAGACAGCCAAAGGGCGACGAAAAGTTTCCTGCACTGATTTATGTTCAGCATGTTAACGATGACACTCCTGATAAAGCGATAAGAAGAAAACCTTTTGAGTACTTAACACCGATTTTTCCGACAGAGCGAATTCGTTTGGAAAACAAAAGCCAGGATTACGCGATGCGTTTGGTTGACCTGATTGCACCCATCGGAAAAGGGCAGAGAGGTTTGATTGTTGCACCGCCAAAAGCGGGAAAGACTACGCTTTTAAAGGACATTGCAAATAATATTGAGCGTAACCACCCCGAAATCACTCTGATTGTGCTTTTGATTGACGAACGCCCTGAGGAAGTAACAGATATGAAACGCTCGATTAAGGGCGATGTTGTATATTCAACTTTTGACCAGGTTCCTGAGCATCACGCAAAGGTAGCCGAAATTGTTTTAGAAAGGGCACAGCGTTTAGTTGAGCAAAACAAGGATGTAGTAGTTTTGTTAGACTCAATTACAAGACTTGCCCGTGCTTATAATTTAACAGTTCCGCCGTCAGGAAGAACACTGTCAGGCGGTTTAGACCCGAGTGCACTTCATAAGCCTAAAAAGTTTTTCGGTGCTGCAAGAAATATTGAAAACGGCGGCAGTCTTACAATTTTAGCCACGGCACTTGTGGAAACGGGAAGCCGTATGGATGATGTTATATTTGAAGAGTTTAAAGGCACAGGCAATATGGAGTTGCACCTGGACAGAAAGCTTCAGGAAAAGAGAATTTTCCCTGCAATAGACATAAACAAATCAGGCACAAGAAAAGAAGAGCTTTTGCAGAGCAAAAAAGAACTTGAGGCGGTTTGGACAATAAGACGCGAGCTTTCAAACCAAACGACACAGGATGTAACAGAGCAGCTTATAAATAGTCTTATCCGCACAAAAGATAACGAAGAATTTACAGAAAATATTTTAAAAACATTTGTGCCAAATAAAAAATATTCAAAATAAAATTTTTAAAAAATGTATAATTCCGACCAAGTGATTGCATAATAGTATTGAGCGATAAAGCTCAACTAAATTTTTGTAAACAAAGCTTTGGGAGGAAAAAAATGAACGAACAGAACAGAAACCAGAACGAAAATCGTAACCAGAACGAGAACAAAAATCAGAACAACCAAAACAATAACAAAAATCAGAACAACAACAAAAATCAGAACAACCAAAACAATAATAGCAACAAAAGCAATTACTAATTTGGTGTTAAAAAAGAGCCACTCTTATGAGTGGCTCTTTTGCTTGTCTGATAAGCAATAAGTGTGCTTTATTCGCTATCGTAGTTTTTAAAGGTCGCTGTTTTTATATAGCGGATATTTTGCACAAAGCTTAGCTACACGATTTGTAACCTCTTCTTTTGTGCCTTCAAAATCAGAAATCAACATATGAATAAGTGTTCCGATTTCAACCATATCGTCTTCCTTCATACCACGAGAGGTAACGGCAGGTGTACCGATTCTTATACCGCTTGTGATAAACGGACTTTTTGTTTCAAATGGAATTGTGTTTTTATTAACTGTGATGCGAGCTTCATCTAAACGCTTTTCGGCCTCTTTGCCCGTTACATCAAAGCTTGTTAAATCAACTAACATCAAGTGATTATCTGTTCCGCCTGAAACTAATCTGAAGCCTTTTTCAGTTAATGTGTTTGCTAAAACAGATGCATTTTTCACGATCTGTTTCTGGTAGGTTATAAAGTCGTCTGACAAAGCTTCTTTAAAGCAAACAGCCTTAGATGCAATAACATGCATTAAAGGACCGCCCTGAATTCCGGGGAATATTGCTTTATCAATCATTTTAGCATATTCTTCACGACATAAAATCAATCCGCCACGAGGACCGCGAAGTGTCTTGTGTGTTGTAGTCGTAACAAAGTCAGCGTAGGGAACAGGATTAGGATGAAGTCCTGCTGCAACTAAGCCTGCGATGTGTGCCATATCAACTAAAAGGTAAGCACCGACTTCCTTTGCAATCTCGGAAAACTTTTTAAAATCGATTGTGCGAGGATATGCACTTGCACCCGCAATAATCATTTTAGGCTTGCATTCTTTAGCAAGCTTTAAAATTGCATCGTAGTCAATTTTTTCGTCATTTTCGCTTACGCCGTAAGGAACAATATTAAAGTATGTTCCTGAAATGTTTACAGGGCTTCCATGAGATAAATGACCACCGTGAGATAAGTCCATAGATAAAACTGTGTCGCCTGGCTTTAGTGCTGCAAAAAATACTGCAAGGTTTGCACTTGCACCGGAGTGTGGCTGAACATTGGCGTGTTCTGCACCAAAAAGCTTACATGCGCGTTCACGGGCAAGCTCTTCAGCCTTGTCAACGATTTCGCAACCGCCATAGTAACGCTTGCCGGGATAACCTTCTGCATACTTATTTGTAAGAGGTGAACCCATTGCGGACATAACAGCCTCTGATACGCAGTTTTCGGATGCGATCAGTTCGATGTTTCTGTTTTGTCTTTCAAGTTCTTCTAAGATTACTGATGCAATCTCAGGGTCTGTGTTGTTAATGTAGTCAAATTTAAACATTTTGTCCTCCGTATATATAATTTATTTTTTTCTCTTTTTTGAATGTACAATATTCTTTTCCTTTGGAGCTATAGGGTGCTTCTTTAAAACTATGCCTGTAACTATTGACAAAATAATATAATATAAAGCCATAAGAATGAAAACTAAGATAACAGCATTTTTATGAGTAAAAATGTAATGTGCTTGTGAAATGAAAGTGAATTTGGGCAGGTATGTAATTAAAGCTGCAACAAAAGCACCTAAAAATATTGCACTGTAATTTTTAAGCTTAGGAAATTTTGTTTTGCCTAAAACAAAAAATGCAATGGCAGCTAAAGCACATATGATGCCAACAATTCCAATAACATTTATAACAGTCTCAGTATATCCTGCAACAATAAAATTGTAAACATAGAGCATAACAAGTGCACCGCAGAGTAAAACTCCAAAATTTAATACAAGTCTGTTAGACAGCTTTTCACGCTGTTCCTTTGTCATATACTTTTCCATTTTATCAAAGCCTTTCTGCCCGAAATTTATTTAACATACACACCTTGGGCAAGTTGTGTATGATTGGTTTTTAGTTAAGCTCGCCGTATTCGTACATAACGGCAGTAAGTGCGGCAAGTCCTGCGGTTTCGGTTCTTAATATCCTCTTTCCCAATGTTACCGTTTTTATTCCGTTCTCGTTTAAAAGAGCAATTTCCTCATCTGCAATTCCGCCCTCAGGACCAATAAAAATTCCAACAGTTTTAGGAGCTTTTGCGCGAAGTGCAGAGGATATTGCACAGGTTGTTTCGTTTTCGTAAGGTGCAATTACTAAATCTAACTCCTTTGAAAGCTCAACTGCTTCTTTAAAACTTACAACATCTGAAACCTCGGGAATTTCGCCTCTTCCGCATTGCTTTACTGACTCTGATGCAATTTTACGCCAGCGGGAGAGTTTTTTGTCCTCAGCCTTATTATCGCGTAGTGTTACAACAGAGCGTTTTGCCAAAACGGGCACAATTCTGAAAATACCCATTTCTGTGCATTTTTCGATAATAAAATCCATTTTGCCCTGCTTGGGAAGCCCCTGGAAGAGAGTAACCTTTACATTGGGCTCAGCAAGACAGATACGGCTTTTTTTGATAGAAAGCTCAACACAATCCTTTGTAAATGAAATTATTTGGGCATCAAAATCTGTTCCGCAACCATCACAAAGAGTTAAATTGTCGCCCGTTTTAAGCCTTAAAACCTTTGAAATGTGCGTAGCATCGCCGCCTGATATGGAAATAAAATTTTCTTTGATATCATTTTTGTCTATAAAAAATTTCGGCATAATATTCGCCTTTCCAATATTTATATAACAGGATATATTATAGCATTTAAACGACATTTTGTCAACAATGGGTAAGAGTTTTATAACTGTAAACAAAATTATATTAAGAATGTGTTTCAAAATACAGAATTTATAAAAAAACTATTGACCATTTTCTTCAAAAAAGGTATAATATCGAGGTAAATAAAGATATTATGGGAAAATAGGATATTTAATAAACATTTTTCGTTTCTAAAAATACTGAGCATAGGGAGGAATCTTAAGTGTCAAATATACCTGAATTTTTTGGTTCACTAGTTTTTAGCGACACTGTTATGAAACAGCGTTTACCTAAAGAAACCTACAAAATACTTAAAAAAACGATGAGTGCAGGAAAGCCCTTGGATAAAAGTATAGCAAATGTTGTTGCAGGTGCAATGAAAGACTGGGCGTTAGAGCATGGTGCTACACATTACACTCACTGGTTCCAGCCTATGACGGGAATTACTGCTGAAAAGCATGACAGCTTTATTTCGTTGTCTGGCGATAGCGATGTCGTTTTGGAGTTTTCAGGCAAAGAGCTAGTACAGGGTGAGCCTGATGCATCAAGCTTTCCAAACGGCGGTCTTCGTGCAACCTTTGAGGCGAGAGGCTATACCGCATGGGATCCTACATCTTATGCTTTTATTAAAGACGATGTTTTGTGTATACCTACAGTATTTTATTCATATGGCGGCGAGGCACTTGACAAAAAAACACCGCTTCTTCGCTCCATGGAAGCTTTAAATATTCAGGCGATGAGAATACTTAAGCTTTTTGGTAAAGATGATGTTAAGCGAGTTATCACAACAGTTGGTGCAGAGCAGGAGTACTTTTTGGTGGAACGCTCAATGTTTGAGAAAAGAAAAGACCTTATATTTACAGGCAGAACGCTTTTTGGAGCAAAACCACCCAAGGGTCAGGAAATGGACGACCATTACTTTGGCACAATTAAGCCTCGTGTAGCGGCGTTTATGAAAGACCTGGACGAAGAATTATGGAAATTGGGAGTTTACGCGAAAACCGAGCATAACGAGGCGGCACCCGCTCAGCACGAGCTTGCTCCTATTTATACAACAACTAACATTGCGGCAGACCAGAACCAGCTCACAATGGAAATGATGCAAAAGATTGCACACCGCCACAATTTAGAATGTCTTCTTCACGAAAAACCGTTTGAGGGCGTTAATGGTAGCGGTAAACACAACAACTGGTCGATTTCTACAGATACGGGGATTAATCTGCTAGAGCCGGGAGAATCTCCGATGGAAAATGCTCAGTTTTTACTGTTCTTGTCAGCGGTCATAAAAGCGGTTGACGAGTATCAGGAGCTTTTGAGAATTTCTGTTGCGACGGCAGGAAACGACCACAGACTAGGTGCTGATGAAGCTCCGCCTGCAATAGTTTCAATGTTCTTAGGCGATGAGCTTGAGGGTGTTATAAATGCCATCGTAAATGAGGATGACAGTTATGTGCATCACGGAAAAGAAGAGTTTGAGGTAGGTGTTTCAGTTCTTCCTAAAATTGCAAAGGACACAACAGACAGAAACCGTACATCTCCTTTTGCTTTTACAGGAAACAAATTTGAGTTCCGTATGTTAGGTTCCCGTGCCTCAATTTCTGATGCAAATGTTGTTTTAAACACCATTGTAGCAGAAACACTCTCCCGCTTTGCTGACGCTTTGGAACAGAGTCCTACGGTTGAATATGATTTGCACTCAATTATTAAAGCAACCTTGGAAAAACACAAGCATATTATATTTAACGGCAACAGCTATAGTAAAGAATGGGAAGAAGAGGCTAAAAAGCGTGGTCTTTTAAACTTAAAAACCACAGCTGATGCACTTCCTTACTTCGTGTCGAAAGAAAACATCGAGCTTTTCTCAAAGCATAACATATTTACTGAGGTTGAGATGCATTCGCGCCTTGAAATTCTGTTTGAAACATATAGTAAAACTATCAATATTGAGGCGCTCACAATGCTTGAGATGATAAAGAAAGAAATTATACCTGCAGTTTTATCATACATTAAGGATTTAAGCAAGATTGCGGTTATGAAAAAAAAATTATCAAAATCTATCGTATCAAGTCTTGAGTTAGAGCTTATAGAAAAGCTTTCATTGTTATCAGAAAGCCTTTACAAAAAGGCGGATAAGCTTCAAAAGGATTTGGATGGTTTAGCAGACCTTTCAAACGCTCAGGAAATTGCCGAATACTTTAAAAATGTGATTTTAAATGATATGGAGGATGCAAGGGCGGATGCTGACGAATTAGAATCCTTAGTCGGCGAAAAATACTGGCCATATCCTACATATGATAAACTATTGTTTGGCGTAAAATAAAAAGCTTTAAAATGGCACACTTTATAGTGTGCCGTTGTTTATGTAAAAATACGGAGGTAAATCGTGCAAAATATTTCAGAAAGAAAAAAATTCTGGCGGTCGGTTATGACACTTGCCATTCCGATTGCTGTTCAGAATTTACTTACAAGCTCATTCATATTAGTAGACACTTTGATGGTAGGACAGTTAGGAGATGTAAGCTTAGCAGCTGTTGGTATGGCAGGGCAGTGGAGCTGGCTTTTAAATATGGTTTTATTTGGCATCTGCTCAGGTGCGTCGGTGTTTTTCGCACAGTACTATGGCGACAACAACCACGAAGGAATTGTTAAAACCTACGGAATAGCGGTTTCGTCAGGTCTTTTGGTGTCGTTTGTTTTTCTTTTGACAGGTGCACTTTTACCATCTATGGTAATAAGCATTTTCAATCGGGATGCTTTTGTTTTAGATGCAGGTGTAAGATACTTAAAAATTGCAGTTTATTCATACCCTGCAATTATGTTAAATATGCTCGCATGCACAGTTTTGCGTTCTACTAAAAGGGTTAAACTTCCGATGTATGTAGCATTGATTACAACTGTTTTAAATGCGTTTTTGGATTATGGGCTGATTTTTGGAAAATTTGGTCTTCCCCAAATGGGAATAGAAGGTGCGGCAACAGCTACAGTAATTTCAGCGTGGTCGGGTCCTGTTGCAATTTATGCAGTTATGGCGATAATAAAAGACGATATATTCTTTGCACCTATAAAAGAAATTTTTGGCTTTTGCAGAGCTGAATTTTCAGAGTTTTACAAAAAGGCATTTCCTGTTATACTGAACGAAAGCCTGTGGGGTTTAGGAACAATAATGTACAACATTATTTTTTCTAATTTAGGCTACGAATATTATGCAGCGGTAACTATTCTTCGTACCTTTGAGAACATATGTTTTGCATTCTTTGTTGGATTTAATAACGCCGGATGCATTATGGTAGGACACGCGATAGGCGGCGGAGATATAAAAAAAGCAATTAAGGACTCTAAAAAGTTTATGATATTAGTTCCTTTAATGGGCGTTATATTAGGAGTGTTTGTTATAGTATTTCGCGAAAGATTAATAGGCATATTTAATTTAGGCGGAAAAATTACAAAAACGACATTGGATGCGGCAATGGGAATTATGATTGTTTATGCATTGGAAATTGCGATAAGGAATATTCCTTATGTTACAATTGTTGGGATTTTCCGTTCAGGCGGAGATACAAAAACGGGAGCAAAATACGACTTTTTGTGCCTTTGGGGAATATCGCTTCCTGTAACATTTATTGCGGCATTTATATTAAAGCTTCCGTTTGTTGCAGTTTTTGCCTGCAGTTATGTGTTTGAAGATTATTTAAAGACATTTTTGTGTATCAAACACTTTATATCAAAAAAATGGATTAAACCTGTAACGGAATCAGGGAAATTGGCACTTTATGAATATTTATCAAAAACAAAGTAGTGCTTTAGTTGACTTTACAGGGAAAATGATGTATAATTAAAGAAATTTGAAAATATTGGGTGATAATAATGGAAAACGCAAATAAGGAATATTTAAAGAAAAGTCTGGAGCAGTGGGTAAGTGTTATAGAGGATAACACTAAAATCCCACCGTCTAAATATGATAACTACAAGGTTAAAAGAGGACTCCGTAACAGTGATGGAACAGGTGTTTTAGCAGGACTTACAAACATTGGTCAGGTTCATGGATATATTATTTATGAAGATGAGAAAATTCCTGATGATGGTAAGCTTTCATATCGTGGCATTGATGTTTCAGAAATTGTATCTGCCTGTGAAAGAGAAAACCGTTTCGGATACGAGGAGGTTTCATATCTTCTTCTTTTCGGAAAGCTTCCAAATGAAAAAGAACTTAGCGACTTTAAATCACTAATTGGGACAATGCGTCCGTTACCATTTGGTTTCCGTGATGATATGATTATGAAAGCCCCAAGTAACGATCTTATGAATAAGCTTGCAAGGTCTGTGCTTTCCCTTTATTCTTATGATGACAATCCCGACTCGACCGACCTTTACAATGTTATCCGTCAGTCAATATTATTGATTGCAAGAGCGCCTACAATGGCAGCTTATTCATATCAGGCAAAGGCACATTATCTTGACGGGAAAAGCTTATATATTCATAACCCTCAGCCTGAGCTTTCTATGGCTGAAAACTTTTTGTATATGATAAGACCTGACAATAAGTTTACAGACCTTGAGGCTAAGATTTTGGATATTGCAATGATGCTTCACGCCGAGCATGGTGGTGGTAACAACTCTGCATTTACAACCCGTGTTGTGTCGTCTGCAGGGTCAGACACATACTCTGCGATAGGTGCTGCAATCGGTTCTCTAAAAGGTCCAAAGCACGGCGGAGCTAACCGCAAGGTTATGGGTATGATTGATGATTTCAAAGAAAATTTAACTGATATAAATGACCGCGACCAGGTAGCTAAGCACATTGCAAAGGTTTTAAATAAAGAAGCCTTTGACCGTTCGGGACTCATTTATGGTATGGGACACGCAATTTATACAAAGTCTGACCCGAGAACTGTTCAGCTTAAGAAAAAGGCAGAAGAATTGGCATATGCTACAAACAACGAAAAAGAGTTTAAGCTCTACACACTTATTGAAGAGCTGACTCCCGATATATTCCGTGATAAGAAGGACAACAAGGTTATGTGTGCAAATGTTGACCTTTACTCAGGCTTTGTCTATAAGTGTATGAATATTCCGCAGGAGCTTTACACACCGCTTTTTGCAATTTCTCGTATGTCTGGTTGGTGTGCTCACAGAATTGAGGAACTTTTATATGGCGGAAGGATTATGCGACCTGCATACAAGAGCGTTTGCAAGAGTGTAGAGTATATTCCGATTAACGAAAGAGAATAATATGATTTATATCGCAGGCAATAGCCTGCGATATTATTAACTTAGAGGAAAGGAGCAGGAATATGGATTTTAAAATACATTCTGATTATAAGCCAACAGGCGACCAGCCGCAAGCAATAGAAGAGCTTTCAAATGGTATTTTAAACGGCGAAAAGGAGCAGACTTTACTTGGTGTAACAGGCTCAGGCAAAACCTTTACAGTAGCAAACATTATAAAAAATGTAAATAAGCCCACCTTAGTTCTTGCTCACAATAAAACCCTGGCGGCTCAGCTGTGCAGTGAATTTAAAGCATTTTTTCCTGAAAATGCAGTTGAATTTTTTGTTAGTTATTACGACTATTATCAGCCTGAGGCATACATTCCGCATACGGACACCTATATAGAAAAGGATTCGTCTGTAAACGAGGAGATTGATAAATTGCGACATAGTGCAACTGCCGCACTCTTTGAAAGGAAAGATGTTATAATTGTTGCAAGCGTGTCTTGTATCTACGGCTTAGGCGACCCTATAGATTATAACGAGCTTGTGATTTCCTTAAGACCGGGTATGCAAAAGGACCGCGACAGTATTTTAAAAAAGCTTGTTGAAATCCAATATGAGAGAAATGATATAAACTTTGTAAGAGGAAAATTTCGAGTTCGCGGAGATGTAATTGAGGTGTTTCCTGCAGAGAGCAGCGACACTGCCGTAAGAATTGAATTTTTCGGCGATGAGATTGACAGAATTTGCGAAATCGACACTTTAACGGGAGAAATAAAGGGAACAAGAAATCATGTTGCGATTTACCCTGCATCTCACTATGTTACAACAAAGGAAAAGATGGAAAGAGCGATAGGCACAATCGAGGATGAACTGCAAGAAAGAATAAAATACTTTAGAGATAACGATATGTTACTTGAGGCTCAGAGAATTGAGCAAAGAACAACATACGATATTGAAATGATGCGTGAAATCGGATTTTGTCAGGGAATAGAAAACTATTCAAGGCACATAAGCGGAAGAGAGCCGGGTTCAGCACCATTTACCCTTTTAGACTATTTTCCTGACGATTATCTACTGGTAATTGACGAATCCCATGTAACAGTTCCACAGGTTCGTGCGATGTACCATGGAGACCGCTCAAGAAAAGAATCGTTGGTAAATTACGGCTTTCGTCTACCGTCTGCATTTGACAACAGACCCCTAAATTTTGCAGAGTTTCAGGAAAAAAGCAACCAAATACTCTATGTAAGTGCAACCCCTGCCGAATATGAAAAAGAACGCTCATCTCATATAGCGGAGCAAATTATCCGCCCGACAGGACTATTAGACCCTGAAATTATAGTACGACCTGTAAAAGAGCAGATTGACGATTTGGTGGGTGAAATATACGAAGAAATTGAAAAAGAAAACAGAGTTTTGGTTACAACGCTGACTAAAAAAATGGCAGAGGATTTAACTGACTATCTTCGTGAACTGGGAATTAAGGTTAAATATCTGCACTCAGATGTAAAAACCATAGAAAGAATGGAAATTATAAAGGGCCTGCGAGAAGGACTGTTTGATGTTTTGGTAGGAATTAACCTTCTTCGTGAGGGTCTGGATATCCCTGAGGTGTCGCTCGTTGCTATTTTAGATGCTGATAAAGAGGGGTTTTTGCGGTCTGAAACTTCACTTATACAGACAGTTGGGCGTGCTGCACGAAACGCCGAGGGCAGGGTTATAATGTACGCCGACACAATAACAGGCTCGATGGAAAGGGCAATTTCAGAAACTAACAGACGCCGTGAAAAGCAGATGGCATACAATAAAGAACACAACATAACGCCGACAACTATCAAAAAAGATGTTCGTGATGTTATTTCTGCAATGGGTGAAGCACCTGATGAAACGGTTAAGGATATTAAGATTACAAAGGGAATGGATATTAACTTAAAAATTGAAATTTTAACTGAACAGATGAAGCTTGCGGCATCGGAATTAAGATTTGAAGATGCGGCGTCAATAAGAGATAAAATAAAAAGCATACAAAAAAGCAACAGATAAAATCTGTTGCTTTTTTGTATCTATATAACAATTCCACCATTTGGACTTAAAATCTGACCTGTTGTAAAAGATGACAGCTCGCTAGATGCCAAAAAGTAAATTGCTTTTGCAATATCGCGTGGAGAGCCTATTTTCCCAAGCGGCGTTTCCTCTTTTAAAGCATCTAAGTCCTCTTGTGATAAGTGCCTATTCATTTCAGTTTCAACAACACCGGGTGCTACGCAATTAACCCTGATATTTGATGGTGCAAGCTCTTTTGCTAACGCCTTGGTAAGACCGATTATTGCAGATTTTGATGCAGAGTAGTGCACCTCGCACGATGCACCGCAAATACCCCAGATAGACGAAACATTTACAATTGAGCCGCATTTTTCGTGAATCATCTGTGGAAGAACATAAAAAATCGTGTTATACATTCCGCCGACATTTACTGAAAACATTTTATTCCAATCATCAAAAGAAATATCAGAAAAAAGTTTCTGCTCAGATGTTGCAGCATTATTTACCAGAACGCCGATGCCACCTAAAAATGAGGTAGCATGAGATACCATTTCCTTTACGGCAAGGTTATCTGAAACATCACACTTTAAAAGGCAACATTTTCTGCCCAAAGCCACAATTTTATTGTAAATTTCATTTGCACTTTCATCGTTTTTTAAATAATTTATGGCAATATCAAAGCCGTTTTCAGCAAAGTACAAAGCGGTTTCGGCACCGATTCCTCTTGACGCACCTGTTATTAAAACTGTTTTTTTCATCTTTTTCTCCTCAAGTTTACTTTGGATAAAAGTATATCATAATAAAACTTAGCAGTCAAGAAATGCTTTTGTGCCGCTTTGACAATTTGGATAAAATGTGATAATATATAATAAAAGAACACTTTAACAGGGAGGGTTTGTAATGAAAAAACTAATATCTATATTTATGGCAATTACTGTGTTATTTTCGATTTCAGGTATGGTATCGGCAAAAAATGGAATTTGTGGTGAGGTTTTAAATACTGATATTAAAGCATACATAAACGGAAGCCCTATAAGGTCATACAATATTGACGGGTGGACAGGAGTGGTTGCAGAAGATTTGCGGGATTACGGTTTTGCTGTTGAGTGGAGTGCGCAAAACAGAACATTGCATATTGGTGGTGAAGGCTTTACTGATACACCAACACATTCGTATCAATTTGCACTCAACACAGAACCAATAGGTTCTGTTGCAGCGTATGTATATGAAACAGATATAAAAACATATGTTAACGGAAAAATTGTAAATGCTTTTAATATAGATGGATGGACTATTATTTATATTGATGATTTGCAAGCGTTTGGCGATGTTTTATGGAACGAAGAAAAAAGAGAAATCTCGTATACATATAAGGCTCCGTGGACTATAACCTATAATCCCTATATGAATGGAGAAGATGTAAGGCACGAACTTGAAGGCACACTTGCTACGGATGGTATTAAATCTGTGAAAGCAACATTTACAAAAAATGCTGATGGCAGTTTTAATGTAACAGGAGAAAATATCGGACATTTTTCCTGGATAGATATTGTGTATAATAAAAGGTATGGTGGACTGCAGGTAGGCTTTTCAATGGTCGCACACCACTTGCTTGCAGACGAAGATTTTTCTGAGCTTTGTTTAGAAATGATTACAAACTTTAATGATGGCACTCCCATAACTAAAACTACAGATTTGGCAAATAAGCACACAAAAATCTATATAAATGATGTTTTAGCAGACATAAAAGAGGTAAGGTTAGACAGGGGAAATAACCATAGGGATACCGTTTTTGTCTTAGATTATGACATAGCAAAGGAAGATATTTATAAAGTAGAAATTGAATGTGGATTATAAAAAAAGGCTGTAGCATTTAAGCTACAGCCTTTTTAAGCCAAAAATTCTTTTAGATTTTTTAAATTTTGTGTTGCTGCGCGCCGTCCCAATTCATAAACATACCTTAAATTTTGTTGATTTTTTTCAATCTTGCGAACGGGGAGAGGAATATCTGGTCTTATAACAAAAATTTCGCCCGATTTTTCCTTTTCACATATATATTTAATCGTTTCGTTATAAACATTGTGTCTGTTTTCCATAGCTTTTACAAAGCCTGGATATTTTCTGTAAACACGCCTTATTATAGGCATGAGTTTGTTTTTACTTTTTATGTACGATGCAGGCTGAGTCAGTATAACAACATTTTTGTTATAGCCGATACTTTCAAAATAACGGAGAGGAACAGAATCAGAAATTCCGCCGTCTAATAAAGATAAATCACCAATTTTAACAATCTCGGAAACCAAAGGCATAGAGGCAGAAGCCCGAAACCACTCAAGATAATTTTCTTCCATGGCATCAATTTTTTTATACACAGGCTTTCCGGTTAAAACATCGGTGCAAACGGCATAAAACTCCATAGGGTTTTTATTAAAAGATTTTATGTCAAATATGTCGAGCTTTGTCGGGAGAATGCGGTAACAAAAATCGGCACCATATAAATTGCCTGTTTTAAAAAGAGAATAAAGGCTACAGTACCTTTTATCACGACAGTACTTCAGGTTATATCTTATGGCACGACCGATTTGACCTGACTTTATATTGCAACCAAAGGCAGCCCCGGCAGAAACACCGATAGCACCATCAAATATAATTTTATTTTCCATTAAAACATCGATAACGCCTGCGGTAAACATCCCACGCATAGCGCCGCCTTCCATGATTAAGCCTTTTTTCATAAATTCAACCTTTCTTTTGCATATGTAATATAATAATATCATATTTTACAGATTTTGTAAACAGTAAAATGAAAATGTTAGAACTAAAGTTGTTGACACTCCCTAAAAACTGTGTTATACTAATTCTTAGAAAATCTTCAAGCGGTACACAGATGCCGTCAAGGTTATATAGTGGACAGGTGCAGCAATTTGTGCATCTGTATTTTTGAGTGTAATTAAGCCTTGTCGGTCCCGATAAGGCTTATTTTTTTAAAAATTTTTCTCGCTTATAAAACGAAAGGCAGGATGCAATATGAATTATTTGCTAAAGGGTGCTAAAGCTTATAAAACAAACGAGGAAAGTCCTATAATTTCAGATAAAAACGGGATAAATGTTAAAATTTTAGAATTTGATGGGTGCGTTGTATTTCCGTCATTTGCAGATGTTCATGTGCATTTCAGAGAACCTGGATTTGAGTACAAGGAAACAATAGATAGCGGTGTGTCATCAGCCTTGGCAGGCGGTTATACTGCGGTTTGCACAATGCCTAATTTAAGCCCCTGTCCTGACAGCTTGGAAAATTTGGAAAAACAATTAAAATGCATAGGTAAAGAGCATAAAATAAATGTTTTGCCCTATGGTGCAATCACAAAGGACCGTGCAGGAAAAGTCCTTTCCGACATGGAGGAAATGGCAGAAAAGGTTGTAGCGTTTACTGACGACGGAAGCGGTGTTCAGGATGATGAAATGATGCTTTCTGCTATGAAAAAAGCAAAAAAGCTTGGTAAGATAATTTGTGCTCACTGTGAGGTTAATTCGCTTTTAAACGGTGGGTATATCCACGATGGCGAATATGCAAAAAAGCATGGACATAAGGGTATTTCGTCAGAAAGTGAATATGCTCAGATTGCCCGTGATTTAGAGCTTGTAAAAAAGACGGGGTGCAGTTACCATGTATGTCATATTTCGACAAAAGAAAGCGTTGAGTATATAAGACAGGCAAAACGCGATGGATTAGATGTAACCTGTGAAACCGCGCCTCACTACCTTGTTTTTACGGATAATGATTTAATTGAGGACGGCAGGTTTAAAATGAATCCGCCAATTCGTTCAAAAGAGGATAGAGATGCTTTAATTTCAGGAATTTATGACGGTACGATTGATATGATTGCAACTGACCATGCTCCGCACAGCAAAGAAGAAAAGAGCAAAGGCTTAGAGAAGAGTGCAATGGGTGTTGTGGGCTTAGAAACGGCATTTTCTGTGTTATACACACACCTTGTAAAAAAAGGCATTATATCATTAGAAAAGTTAATTGAGCTTATGAGCGTAAATCCAAGAAAACGCTTTTTAATACCGATTAGAGATAACGATGTTTGCGTTTTTGATTTAAATGAAGAGTATGAAATAAATCCCGAAGAATTTCAAAGTATGGGAAGAAGCACGCCGTTTGAGAAAATGAAGGTATACGGAAGATGTATTGCGACATTTTCAAACGGAAAACCTTTATGGAGGTACAGTAAGTGATAAATTTAATTTACGAGATTGCACAAAATGAAAAACTAACCGAAAATGTTTATAAAATGGTGCTGTTGGGTGATACATCTGAAATCAGCGCACCGGGTCAGTTTATTAACATAAAGCTTTCCGGTTTTTATTTAAGACGCCCCATTTCAATCTGCGACTATAGTGAAAATACAATCACAATTGTGTACAAGGTTGTAGGTGGCGGAACCGAAATGCTGTCTAAAATGCAAAAGGGCGAAAAGCTTGATTGCTTAGTGTCATTGGGTAACGGCTTTTCTACGAAAGAGAGTGGCAACACACCTGTTTTAATCGGTGGCGGTGTTGGTATTCCTCCGCTTTTTGCACTTTGCAAAAAGCTTTTAGGCGAGGGTAAAACACCAACAGTTATTTTAGGTTTTAACAAAAAAGAAGAAATCTTTCTGGAAGAGGATTTTAAAGCCTTGGGCGTTAAAGTTATAGTTACAACGGTTGACGGAAGCTATGGTGTAAAGGGTTTTGTAACAGACGCTTTAAAGACCTTAGACTATACATATTTTTACACCTGCGGACCTATGCCTATGTTTGAAGCTATCGAAAAAACTGCTACAACCAGTGGTCAGTACAGTTTTGAAGAAAGAATGGGATGTGGATTTGGTGCTTGTATGGGTTGCTCGTGCAAAACGAAATACGGAAATAAACGAATCTGCAAGGATGGTCCTGTGCTTGTAAGGGAGGAAATAATATGGTAAACACAAAGGTTGATTTAAGCGGTATAACTTTAGATAATCCCATAATTCCTGCCAGCGGAACATTCGGTTTCGGATACGAATTTGCACAAATTTATGATATAAATGTTTTGGGAACCTTCTCGTTTAAGGGGACAACTAAGGATGCCCGTTTTGGAAACCCCACGCCGAGAATTGCAGAGTGTACGATGGGTATGCTAAACTCAGTAGGGCTTCAGAATCCAGGCGTTTCAAAGGTTATAGAAGAAGAACTTCCTAAACTGAAAAAATGCTTTAACAAAAAGGTTATGGCAAATGTAAGCGGATTTTCTGTTGAGGACTATGCCTACACCTGCGAAAAGCTTGATAAAGAGGAGCAGGTTGGTTGGCTTGAGGTTAATGTATCCTGCCCTAATGTTCATAATGGCGGAATGAGCTTTGGTACATCAGAAAAAGCCGTATCAGAGGTTGTAAAGGCAGTTAAAAGCGTAACTACAAAGCCTGTTTATATGAAGCTTTCGCCAAATGTAACAGATATTGTGTCTATTGCAAAAGCGTGTGAGGATGCGGGTGCTGACGGCATCAGTATGATAAATACGCTTTTAGGTATGAGAATAGATTTAAAAACAAAAAAACCGGTTCTGGCAAACAAAATGGGTGGATTTTCAGGAACTGCAATATTGCCCGTTGCCGTAAGAATGGTATATCAGGTTTATGAGGCAGTTAAAATTCCAATCATTGGTATGGGCGGCATTACAACTGCTGAAGATGTAATAGAAATGATGCTTGCGGGCGCAACTGCGGTCGAAATAGGTTGTGCAAACTTAATCGACCCATTAGCATCTAAAAAAATTATAGAGGATTTGCCACGAGTTATGGCAAAATACGGAATAGATAATTTAGAGGATATTATAGGAGGGGCTCACTAATGGGTAAGGATGTAATTATTGCTTGCGACTTTTCAAGCAAAAAGGATGTAATGAATTTTTTAGATAAGTTTACAGAGGAAAAACCGTTTGTAAAAATAGGTATGGAGCTTTTTTATGCCGAGGGTCCCGAAATTGTTCGTGAGATAAAATCGCGCGGTCATAAGATTTTCTTGGACTTAAAGCTCCACGATATTCCAAACACAGTTAAAAAATCAATGGCGGTGTTATCACGCTTAGATGTTGATATGACAAACCTTCACGCAGGCGGAACAAAGGCTATGATGGAAGCCGCAATCGAAGGCTTGACAAGGGAAGACGGCACACGCCCGATTCTTATTGCAGTAACACAGCTTACATCAACAAGTCAGGAAAGAATGACAGATGATTTGCTTATTGAAAGACCTATTGACGAGGTTGTTATGCATTATGCCAAATGTGCAAAAGAAGCGGGATTAGACGGTGTTGTATGCTCGCCGCTAGAGGCTGAAAAGGTACACACAACCTGCGGCAAAGACTTTGTTACAGTAACGCCCGGAGTTCGCTTTGCAGATGGGGACATCGGCGACCAGGTACGAGTTATGACACCAGAGCAGGCTAAAAAGATTGGCTCTGACTACATTGTTGTAGGAAGACCAATTACGGCAGCAGACGACCCTGTAAAAGCTTACAGAAGATGCGTTAGTGAATTTGTAGACTAATATTGAAAGGAATAGAAAAATGAAAGAGATAATAGCAAAGGATTTACTTCAAATTAAAGCAGTATTTTTAAGACCTGAAGAACCATTTACATGGGCGAGCGGAATTAAAAGCCCTGTTTATTGCGACAACAGACTAACTCTTACTGCACCCAGTGTAAGAAACGATGTTGAGAACGGACTTTCAGAGCTTATAAAGAAAAATTTCCCTGATGTTGAGGTTTTGATGGGAACATCAACTGCAGGCATTGCACATGCTGCAATCTGCGGACACCTTTTAGACCTTCCTATGGGATATGTTCGTTCGGGAAGCAAAGACCATGGAAGACAAAACAGAATTGAAGGAAGGCTTGTGCCTGGCCAGAAGGTTGTAGTTGTTGAAGACTTAATCTCAACAGGCGGAAGCGTTATTGATGTAGTAGATGCGCTACGGGAAGCAGGTGCTGAAGTTTTAGGTGTTGTAAGTATCTTTACTTATGGTATGCAAAAGGGACTTGACCGCTTAAAAGAAGCAAATGTAAAAAATATAAGCCTGACTGATTTTGATACAGTATGCAAGGTTGCTGCACAAACAGGATACATTAAAGAAGATGATATTGAAAGACTTATTGCTTTTCGTAACAACCCATCCGATGAATCCTGGATTAAATAAAGAAAGAGGCGTGCTTTTATGCGACATTTAATCGATATTTTAGGGCTTTCTGTTGATGAAATAGAAGAGCTTATAAAAAGAGCAGAGGATATTATAAAAACCCCCCAAAAATACAGTGAAATATGTAGCGGTAAAAAACTTGCGACCTTATTTTTTGAGCCGTCTACAAGAACACGATTAAGCTTTGAGGCTGCAATGTACGAGCTTGGCGGAAATGTTTTGGGCTTTTCTGAGGCTCAAAGCTCATCTGCCTCCAAGGGCGAGAGCGTAGCCGATACAATTCGTGTTGTAGGATGCTATGCAGACATTATCGCAATGCGTCATCCTAAAGAGGGTGCACCAGTGGTAGCAGCAAATGTTTCTACAGTGCCGATAATTAACGCAGGAGATGGTGGACACAACCATCCGACACAGACACTTGCCGATCTTTTAACAATTCATCGTGAAAAGGGAAGCTTTAATGGGCTTACGATTGGTCTTTGCGGAGATTTAAAGTTTGGAAGAACAGTTCACTCTTTAATTCATGCAATGTCAAGATATGAAAATGTGAGATTTGTTTTAATCTCGCCCGAAGAACTGAAAATTCCTGAATATTTAAAAGAGGATTTTTTGGATAAAAACAACATTGAGTATATAGAAACTACATCGCTTGAAGAATATATGCCCGAGCTTGACATATTGTATATGACTCGAGTTCAAAGAGAAAGATTCTTTAACGAGCAGGACTATATTCGCTTAAAGGACAGCTATATTCTAACGGCAGAAAAATTAAAAGACGCAAAGGAAGATATGTGTGTTTTGCATCCGCTTCCTCGTGTTAATGAAATTTCTGTTGATGTGGATGATGACCCCCGTGCGTGTTATTTTAAGCAAGTATTAAACGGAAAGTTTATAAGAATGGCACTCATTTTAAAGCTTTTAGGATTATAGGAGGGGCAAAATGATTATAGGACAGATAAAAAACGGTATTGTTTTAGACCATATCACAGCAGGAATGGGCATGGAACTTTACAATATTTTAGGACTTGATAAGCTAAACTGTCAGGTCGCTATTATTAAAAATGCTGATAGCGTAAAAATGGGTAAAAAGGATATTATTAAAATTGATGAAGTAATTGATTTTGATTTAAACGCTTTAGGTTATATTGACGCTAACATTACTGTAAATATTATAAAAGACGGAAAGCTTTTTAAACGCGAACACTTAGCAGTTCCGGAAAAGGTTGTAAACATTATTAAATGCAAAAACCCA
>JAZSJX010000081.1:0-7513 GCA_045534535.1 Congzhengia sp. | reverse complement strand
AAGTGGAATGCAACCGAAAATGTTGCAGAAATTACTCGGTCATGCCAGTATAAAAACAACTATGGACAGATATGTTCATGCGACGGAAGATTCACTTACAAAAGCGGTAATGCAATTTGAAGAACATTTTTCGTAAAAATGGCGAAGAAATGGCGAAGTAACTACATATAAAACGCTGAAAATACTGATAAATCAAGGAGATGTGATATATAATGAAACTAGGTATAGTTGGTCTTCCCAATGTTGGGAAATCTACTCTTTTTAATGCAATTACTCAGGCGGGGGCAGAGTCTGCAAATTACCCTTTTTGTACAATAGAGCCTAATGTAGGCATTGTTGCCGTTCCTGATGAACGATTAGATGTTTTGGCAAAGATGTATAATCCGCAAAAGGTTACTCATGCGGTTATTGAGTTTGTTGACATTGCAGGCTTAGTTAAGGGTGCATCTCGCGGTGAGGGCTTGGGTAATAAGTTTTTGTCCCATATAAGACAGGTTGATGCAATAGTCCATGTTGTCCGTTGCTTTGATGATTCAAACATCATCCATGTTGAAGGCTCGGTTGACCCTGTTCGTGATGTAGAAACTATAAATTTAGAACTTATTTTTGCCGACCTTGAAATGGTTGAAAAGCGTCTTGAAAAAACAAGAAAGCTTATGAAATCAGGCGAAAAGAGATATAAAATCGAGGTTGAGCTTTTAGAAAGACTTGCCGCACTTTTAGAAAGCGGAAAACCTGCCCGTGCGTTAGAACTTTCTGAGGAAGAGCAGGAAATCGCAAAAGAAATTGACCTTTTAACATCAAAACCCGTGTTATACGCTGCAAATGTAGGCGAGGATGACTTCTTAAACGGAATTGACAATAATGATTTTGTAAAAAGGCTAGAGGAGTTGGCTCAAAAAGAGGGCTCAGAGGTTATGCCGATTTCTGCTAAAATAGAAGAGGATATTTCGGCTTTAGAGCCTGATGAAAAGCTGGAATATCTAGAAGAGCTTGGAATAAAAGAGTCAGGTCTTGACAGACTTGTTAAGAAAAGCTACAAGCTTTTAGGACTAATCAGCTACTTAACTGCAGGCGAGCCTGAGGTCCGTGCATGGACAATTACAAACGGAATGAAAGCACCGCAGGCGGCAGGAAAAATCCATACGGATTTTGAAAAAGGCTTTATTCGTGCCGAGGTTGTTAAGTTTACCGATTTGGTTGCTTGCGGAACCTATGCTGCCGCAAGGGAAAAAGGGTTGGTAAGATCCGAGGGCAAAGAGTATGTGGTGTGCGACGGAGATATCGTACTGTTTAGATTTAATGTGTAATTTAAATATAGAAAAAAATAAGAACCCGTTTTTGCGGGTTCTTATTTTTACGCGTTTTTTACTACAAGACAGACGGCTTCTGTATGTTCCGTATTCGGAAACATATCTACAGGAGCGACCTGTTTTAGAGTGTACCCATTCCCGCACAAAAATTTTAAATCTCGTGCAAGCGTTGATGGATTACACGAAACATATACTATTTTCTCAGGGCTTGCCGTCAAAATTGCAGAAAGCGTTTTTTCGTCGCTTCCTTTTCTCGGCGGGTCTAGAATTACGATATCAGGTCTGTTTCCGTCTTCTACAAGCTTTGGCACGACATCCTCTGCTGCACCGCAGTAGAATGAAGCGTTTTCGATATTGTTGCTTTTGGCATTATTTTTAGCGTCTGCGATTGCCTTTTCAACGATTTCGACGCCTGTAACGCTTTTTGCACGCTTTGCTGCAAAAAGCGAAATCGTACCAATACCGCAGTAAATATCAAAAACAGTTTTAGTTTCGTCAACATCTGCCAAATCAATAGCGGTTTTATATAAAACCTCGGTTTGGAGGGGGTTTATCTGGAAAAAGCTGTGGGGCGAGATTTTAAATTCAAGTCCTATAAGAGTGTCTTTTATTTCGCCATTTCCGAAAAGAGTGATATTTTTATCTCCTAAAACGAGATTGTTTTTCTTTCTATTTATGTTTAAAATTATGCTTTTTAAGGTGTACCCGCCAAAATCCGCAGCTTTTAGCATAGCAATGAGCTTGTCGATATTTTTAATCTTTTCAGTAAAAGATGATATAACCACCATAAGCTCTTTTGTGTGGTAGCCTGTACGGACAAAAACTCTTCTTACAGTGCCTTTTTCACTCTTTTCATCGTACGGCAAGATGTTTTCCCTGTTTAAAAATTCGGTAACAACACCCATTGCAACAGATGATGCATTCTCGCCCGAGAAACAATCTGTAAATGGAACAATATCGTGGCTTTTCGGTGCGTAAAATCCGCCAACGGATTTTCCTTTTTGTGTTCCGATGGGAAATACCATTTTATTTCTGTAGCGGTAAGGAGTTTCCATTCCCTTTGTATTTGATATGTGAACACCTGACAAATCAAGTCCGCCGATGCGGGATAGCGCATCTGTTACCGTCTGCTTTTTAATTTCAAGCTGCTTTTCATATTTAATGTGAGAAAGGGGGCATCCGCCACAGGCACCTGAATTTTCGCAAAAGCTTTCCTGTCTGAATGGGGAGGGGGACAAAACTTTAACCACCCCTGCAGTAAGATAGGTTTTGTGTATGGTGTAGATTTCGGCAATAACACGCTCGCCCTCTACCGCACCGTGAACAAACACGACAAGACCGTCAAAATGCGATATGCCGCGCCCGTCAGATGCCATTTTTTCAATTTCAAGCTCAACCTTTTTTCCTATCTTCATAGCGTTCCCCTTTTTGAGTACATACTTTAATGATTAGTATATCATACACTGCCCAAAAATACAACCAACTGTATTGACAAAATTTTGATTTCGGTATATAATTTTATCAAGTAATTATAATAAGAAAAAGGATTTTAAGGGAGCATAATATGACTAATCAAAACGGACTTTTTATAGTTTTTGCTTTTGTAGTAGCACTTATAGTTTCGTATGTCGCAACACCCCTTTCTATAAAGTTAGCATTTAAAATCGGTGCACTTGATATTCCTAAGGACAATCGCCGTATGCACAAAAAACCAATTCCAAGAATTGGAGGACTTGCGATTGTTTATGGGTTTTTAATAAGTGTGTGCTGTTTTTCAAGCTTTACTATCGACGGCTCGGTAAATAAGCCCTTAATCGGCATACTTATCGGCTCTTTTATAATTGCGGTTCTGGGATTTTTAGATGATTTAAAGCCTAAAAAGGCAATAGTCAAGTTTGTTATCCAGATTGCTGCGGCTTTCATTCCTGTTCTGATGGGCGTAAGGGTAATTGCGGTTGCAAACCCTATAACTGACCTTTTAGTTCGTGTACCAGATTGGCTTTCAATAGGCGGCAGTGTGTTGTGGATTGTCGGCGTTACAAATGCCGTTAACTTAATTGACGGACTTGACGGACTTGCGGCGGGTGTATCCTCAATTGCTGCGGTTGCACTTTTATCAATACTCATTATGCAACACAATGCAAATGCCACGATGCTGATTATTGCGGCGGCGTTGGCAGGCTCGTGCTTTGGATTTTTACCATTTAACTTTAACCCCGCAAAAACCTTTATGGGAGATACAGGGGCAACATTTTTAGGATTCGCCTTGGCGTGCATATCAATACAGGGACCATTTAAAACATATGTTGCATTTGCTCTGCCGTTCTTGATTTTAGGGCTTCCTATATTTGATACAGCCTTTGCGATAATAAGGCGTATGCTAAAAGGTCAGGGTATTATGACACCCGACAGAGGCCATCTTCATCACAGGCTTATCGATATGGGTTTTTCGCAACGCTCAGTAGTTATTCTTTTGTATGCATTGAGTGCAGTTTTGGCAATCAGTGCAATTGTTATGTTTGTTTCAGATTTTCTTCGTGCATTGGTGCTGTTTGCATCGGTCGTATTGTTTGCCGTGTTTGCAATAATAAACAAGGGAAATCTGGCAGATAAAAATGATGAAGAAAACGCTGAAAATACAGATAAAGAAAATAAAATTGAAAAAAAAGACGATAATTAGTCCTATATGTAAATTACTATAAAGAAGGTATGCTTTCATATCTTCTTTTACTTTTACAATCTGAAAAGAGGTTTTGATATTGAAAAAAATTAAGGTTATGACAGTTTTCGGCACAAGACCGGAGGCAATAAAAATGGCACCCTTGGTTAAGGAACTTGAAAGTCGCAAGGAGATTGAATCTATCGTTTGCATTACCGCTCAGCACAGACAGATGCTAGACCAGGTTATGAATATTTTTGACATTCATGCAGACTACGATTTAGACATTATGAAAGCAGGACAGACGCTCTCTGACATTACCTCTAGGGTTTTAAAAGGAATCGAGGAGGTTATAAAAAAGGCAAAGCCTGATATTGTATTAGTGCACGGTGATACGACCACCACATTTGTAGGAGCTTTAGCCTCCTTTTACTGTCAGACAAAAATCGGTCATGTTGAGGCAGGACTTCGCACCTATGATAAATACTCTCCGTTCCCTGAAGAGATGAACAGGTGCCTGACCACATACTTATCTGACCTTTATTTTGCACCTACGAAGAGTAACAGGGAAAATCTTTTAAAAGAAAATGTTGACGAAAGCAAGATTTATATAACAGGAAACACCGTAACTGACGCTCTTAAAACAACAGTAAAAGAGGGTTATAAATTTAAAGACGAAACATTAAACAGCATAGATAAAGACAAACGAATAGTTTTAGTTACGGCACACAGACGGGAAAACTTAGGCGAGCCTTTAGAAAATATCTGCCGTGCTATATTAGCCGTTTCCGAAAAATATGAGGATGTAGAAATCGTTTATCCTGTTCATTTAAACCCTGCGGTAAGGGGCACAGTATTTGAAATTTTGGGAAATCATAAAAGAATTCATTTGATTGAGCCGCTGGATGTAACAGAACTTCACAATCTTATGAACATAAGCTATCTTGTTATGACAGATTCGGGCGGACTTCAGGAGGAAGCCCCGTCGTTAGGAAAGCCTGTGTTGGTTTTAAGAAACGAAACAGAGCGTCCGGAAGCAATTGAGGCAGGCACTGTAAGGCTTGCAGGAGTTTGTGAGGAGAACATAAAGGAGCTTGCGTTTACGCTTTTATCGAATAAAGAAGAGTACGAAAAAATGTCCAAGGCAACAAACCCGTATGGCGACGGCTTGGCATCTGAAAGAATAGTTGATGCAATTTTGTATGCCTTTGGAATAAGTGATAAAAAACCTCAGGACTTCAGGTTCTGATTTTAAAAATGTAGTGGAGGGTGCTTTCTATGTCGCTTCGGTTTGTTTTAGGCAGTGCAGGTAGTGGGAAAAGTGAATATTGTATAAAGCTTGCAAGCCAAAAGGAAGCTGAGGGAAGACGCGTAATTATGATTGTGCCCGAGCAGTATTCCCATAGTGGCGAGAGTGCTTTTATAAAGGAAAAAGGTTATATTTGTGATGATTTTAATGTTACCTCGTTTAATCGCCTTGCAAAAAAGCTTATTCGCGATGCGGGGATAAGACGGTCTGTCTTTGATAGCTCAGGTAAGGCCATGCTTGTTTTAAAGGCGATAAATAACTGTAAGGATAAGCTTGTTTTTTATAAAAACGCAAAGGATAAAACGGGATACATAAAGCTTTTTTCTGATGCGATTTCGGAGTTTAAAAAAGGTCAGGTTATTCCCGAAACACTGATGTCAGCATCAAATACGGCGGTAGAGCCTTTATTATCTCAAAGACTTTATGATTTATCACTCGTTTTAGGGGAATACAACAAGCTTTTAAATGATGATTTTTGCGATGGTGATGATGATTTAACTCTTATGTCATCTCTTTGCATAGATAGTGATTACATAAAAAATTCTGTTATTTTTATTGATGAATTTTACAGGTTTACTCAAAACGAGCTTTCCTGTATAGCGTCTATGGCGATAAATGCAGAGGTTATTATTTCTCTTTGTATGCCACAGGGAAGAACGCCAAACATTTTCAGGGGCGTTTTCGAAACTAAGGAAAGAATTGAAAGAGATGTAAGACTAAACGGCACTGATGTTTTAGAACCTGTAGTTTTGGAAGAAACACACAGATTCAGAACAGAGGAGCTTAAATGCCTGGAGAAAGCGCTGTCGGGAAATGGTGCTGTAAGGTATGATGAAGATGTCAAGAACATACATCTTCACATAGCTAAGGACAGATATGAAGAGGTTATGTGTGCTGCATCAAAAATAAGAAAACAGGTTGCCCAAAACGGCATTTCATATAAAGATATTGCCGTAATTGCGGGAAATTACGATGCCTATGCAGACCTGATAAGGATAATTTTTCCGATGTATGAAATCCCGGTTTTCTTGGACACGAGGGAGGATTTTTTAAGCCATCCCATTGTTTTATACCTGTTCTCAGTTCTTGATTTACTTTCCGGAATTACAACGAAAAAGGTTATTTCCTATATGAAATCGGGCTTTGCGGATATTGATGATGATTTATCCTTAAGGCTTGAAAATTATGCCTTAGCCGGTGCTATAGAGTACACAGACTGGCAAAATGACGAGCGGTTTTTAAGAAAAGCAAAAAGCGTTTTCGGAAATGAAGAAGAAACAGGAGAAGAAAGTCTTACGATAAAAGACGCAAAAAATCGTATGCTAAATCCTGTATTTTCTTTGAAAGAGGAAATGATGAGGTCCAAAAATGTTCGGGATAGATTGCTTGCGCTTTCATCGTTTTTTGAAAAGACATCACTTTTTGAAAAAATAGAAAGCCGTGTAAAAAACTTTAAAGAGTCAGGTCTTTTAAGACAAGCCGAAGAATTTTCTGATGTATACAGAATTTTGGAAGAAACAATGGAAACAATGGCAGACTGCCTCGGCGGAGAAAATATGGGACTTTCCCAGATAAAAGAGGTTTTAGAGGCGGGGTTATCTCAAAAAAGCATTGGCGTTATTCCGACTGTTTATGATGAGGTTTCGTTTGGCGATTTAAACCGCTCACTCATTAAAAACCGTAAGGTGTTATTTGTTTTAGGCGCAAATGACGGAAGTTTCCCCTCCATGCCGTCTGAAGACACACTTTTAACTGATAATGAAAGAGAATTTTTGATTTCTAAGAATATATCTGTTGCCCCAGCATCGAAAAAGAGAATTTTAGATGCTGAATTTTCTGTTTATACCGCACCGCTTTGTGCAAGAGAAAAGCTTTTTGTAAGCTATCCGATAGCGGATGATAATGGGGGCGGATTAAGGCCTTCGATGTTTATATCAAAGCTTAAAAGAACATTTCCAAAGCTTTTGGCAGAGCATAACTTAGGCGAGGAAGATTTCTCATATGAAAGCTTTATTGCATCCGGGCAATCAGCATATAATTACATTTTAGCAAATATTAAAAACCTTAAAAGCAACAAGCTTGCACAAAAGTTGTATGACGAGCTTAAAAAAGATGAAAGGTTTTCGGATAAGCTTAAAAGAGCGATAGATTTTTCAGAGTATAAAAATGTTTCTGATAATTTGTCTAAAGGTGCAGTAGACAGGCTCTACGGCAAAAGCCTTTACGGTAGCG
>JAZSJX010000098.1:0-9754 GCA_045534535.1 Congzhengia sp. | reverse complement strand
TTTTTATTTCCTGATGGAGGAAACTTAAGCATATATCTTTCACCTTCATATTCTACTGCAATTTTCTTTCCGTTTGCACCATTATATGCTCTGCCTATAATTCGCTTACAGTTTGTAAAATCAATTCTGTTTGCCATAATGTTACCTCCATAAATATTTCTGCCTTAAATAATCCGCATGCTCCGGCGTTATTAGTCCATCGCTGATTTCTGCCATATTGATGCTTCCGTAAAGTTCGCCCCAATAGCAGTCTATTAAAGTGGAATTCTTTGATACGGCATCTTTGTATACATCCAAATCATGTTGTAGATATGAAGGAAGACCATACTCGTAGGAACGCTCTCTTGCAAGAGTTGTCATTCTGTCATCAAGCAGGCTCTCCATAGACACATTTAATACTTTTGCGATTTTATATAATGTTTCTCCGGAACACTTTTCAATGTTTGTTTTACCGCTGCACAATTCACTAAGTGTCGCATGGGGAATACCGGAGAGTTTTGCCAATCGGTATTTTGTCATTCCGATATTACTTAAAATTTCATTTATACTCATTTTCATCACCCTAATATATTCTATGCTATTATTATATCGCTATACCGAAATAAAATCAAGTAATTTTTGAAAATTTAGTTGAAATGCTAAAAACCCTTGTAAGAATGCATCTCACAAGGGTTTTATGATTTTTTTGCTCTGTCTGTTATATTAGGTTGTAGTTGAGATTGATGTGATTTTGCCGTTTTGCTGAAAGACCCTGTATTTCTGGCTTTTACGCCACCTCGATATAAAAAGTTTCTATGTTACTCTCACTGTATGTACAGTTGACTTCGATATTCTAAATACCTTTGCCGTTTCTCTTACTGTAGATTTGTTTTCCACAATATAATTTGCAAGAGTTAACGCTCTTTCTTCAATATAGGCTTTCATTTCACACCCCAAAAGCTTTTTTGTATATAGTATGCAAAAAGCTTTTGAGATATGATAGATGAAAATTGCATTGCCTATTTTACCTTAGCGTTACCTGTTGCAGGGTTGTCTATAATTTTTCCGTTTTCATCAAAGCGTGAGCCATGGCACGGGCAATCCCAGGAATGCTCCTGCTTATTCCATTTTAATGCACACCCCAGATGCGGACATCTTTTGGGCGTAGGCGTCAAAAGATTTTTCGTACTCTCCACTCCGTTTACGAAAAGCTGTGGCTTTAATATGCTCCTTGAAGGATTAAAAACCTCACTAAAGTCGTTTTTCTTTCCGATAATTAAATCCCTTAAAATCAATGCCGATGCCATAGAAGATGTCATTCCCCATTTGTTAAAGCCTGTAGCAACATACAAATTCGGAGTATTTTTTGAGTAGTTTCCGATATAAGGAATTCCGTCTAAGCTCATTGTGTCCTGTGTCGCCCACTCATATTTAAGTTCTGATTCAGGATAATACTTCTTCGCAAAATTATTAAGTCCTTGCCACGCTAAGCTTTCCTTTCCTGTTCTGTGCCCCTCACCGCCTATAAACAAAAGATTGTTATAGCTTTTATAAGACATTCCTTTTTTGTTCTCGTCAACATACATTCCGTTTAGCTTTTGTGCATTTTCAAAGGCGCTTACATAAGAGCGGTGTTGATAAAGCTTTAAAAAGTATGCTCCGTGCTTGTTTATAAACGGAAAATGTGTGGCAACAATAATTTTATTTGTGTAAATTTTTCCGTTGTCGCACACCACAGATTTCGGGGTTATATCTCTTATAAAAGTGTTTTCGTAAATTTTTAAATTCTTTACGATTTCTTTTATAAATTTTAACGGATGAAACTGTGCCTGGTCAGGAAAACACACAGACCCCTCCGTTTTAAAGGGAAGCTCTAAAGTTTCACTAAAGAAGGCATTTTTCATTCCCAGAATTTGTGCCGATTTTACCTCATCTTCAATTTTTTGCCTGTCAGACAGAGTGTAAGTGTATGCAGGTTTTTTTTCAAAATCGCAATCAAAATTTTTGCACAAATTCTCATATTCATATAACGCATTTTGATTTGCATCCAAATACATTTTTGCTTTTTCGCGCCCAACATCCTTTATGAGTTTTCCATAAATTGCTCCGTGAAGCGATGTGATTTTTGCCGTAGTATTTTTAGTTATTCCCGAGGCAATTTTGTTTGCCTCAACTAAAACGCAGTCAACACCCGCCTCTTTCAGATAATAGGCACACAAAATTCCGCACATACCGCCGCCTATTACTAAAACATCGGTTTTTATTTCGCCTTTTAACCCTTCAAATTCAGGTAAATTTACCGTTTCGGACCATACTGATTTTCTCATTATTCTACCTCCGTTTTATTTAGTATGCTCCGATACTTAAAATATATTATTTTGCAAAATAAATGGGCTGCAGCAATTTTGCTGCAGCCCTTATCTGTTATTTACTATCTTTTATCTGCTAAATAGAAAAGTGCCAATGTTCCGGGACCTGAGTGTGCCGCTAAAACAGGACCGCAATAGTCAATAATAACATCTTTCACATTGTATTCGTTCTTAATTTTCTTAGCTAAATACTCTGCATCCTCTAAGCAATCTCCGTGGCAAATTGCGATAACCTGCTCTTCGGGGTTTTTAACATTTTCTTTAAAGGTTTCAAAAATCTTATTCAGCGATTTTTTCCTGCCGTTTACTTTATCTATCGTAACTAAATGACCATCATTATCAACATGAAGAATAGGTCTTATCTGAAGTATTGTGCCGATTACTGCAACACCGCCCGATAATCTTCCGCCACGCTTTAGGAAGAATAAATCATCAACCGTAAAATTATGAACCATCTTTAAGCGGTTTTTATATATCCAGTCTGCAACCTCTTCAATGCTTTTGCCCTCTTTTTGAAGCATAGCTGCATAGTAAACCAAAAGTCCCTGACCGATTGACGCCGCAAGCGAATCTATTACAATTACCTGCCTGTCAGGATACTTTTCACGAGCCATATCGCTTGCAACCTTTGCCGCCTGATATGTTCCGCTGATTCCGCTTGAAATAGTTAAAACCAACACATCTTCGCCGTTTTTTAGAACTTCTTCAAACTCATTAAAAAATGTATCTGAGTTTACCAGTGATGTCTTTATATGCTCCCCGCTACGAAGTGTTTCATAAAAGCTTGCATAGTCAAATTCACTATCCTCTTCATAGCTTTTTACTTCCTCTTCCTTTATGAAAAGGGATATAGATAAAACCTTAACCCCCAACTCTTTTACCATTTCATTGGTAAGATTTGCTGATGAATCCGTTATAATTTTAAAAGACATTTTAAAAGCCCCCATATGTACATAGTTTTCAATACTATGTTACCACATATAAAAAACTCTGTCAAGTGGTTCGGGCTCAAATTTTATATTCTTATTGCCTTGCATTTTAAAAAACTTTGTGCTACAATTAGTATGCAAGGGGTGATTTATTTGAAATATAACAAAGAAAAGCTTGCTGAAATTTTTGCAGGCGGAAGCGAGAGGATTAAGCAATACCATCTTCCCACATGGGACGAGCTTCCCAAAATTGAGCTTTATATGGACCAGGTTATAGTTTTGCTTAGCGACTATTTAGAGATTTTTTCTGCAGTATCTCACGATGATAAGCTTGTAACACCTACAATGATAAACAACTATGTCAAGCTTAAAATTATACCCGCTCCCGTAAAAAAAAGGTACTCTAAGGTGCATTTGGCATATCTTGTGATGGTTTGTATTTTAAAACAAACTCTCGCAATATCTATGATTTCTAAAATTATTCCTCCTGATTTGAGCGAGAATGAATTAAAAGCGGTTTACACATCATTTGTTAAAAACCAGGCTAAATCCTTTAACTATGTAACAGAACAGATTAACGCTGTTGCAGAACCGATTTTAAATCTTACCGAAAACAATCAGGACAGATTAAATGACTTAGTTTTGCAGGTTGCAATTTCTGCAAATATTTTTAAGCTTATAACAAGCTTAATTGCACAAATACAGGAAGACTCAACCGAGAAAAAATAACAAACGGCTACAGTTTGATTAAACTGTAGCCGTTTTTTTTACTGTTTTTTAGTAAATGATTCGCAATCTGTACACTCAACCATTGTAGGATTCTCTTCGTGTGTCCCTACTGTGATGCAATCAAGTGTGCAGTAGTTTTCGTCCTGGCAGTGATACTGGCACTGACTAACTGTACATTTAATAGATGAATTTGCTTTACAACTCATTTTTGCTACCTCCTATTTTTAAGACCGCTTTTTAGCGTTCTTAAAAATAGTTTGTACAAATTTTTAAAATTTAAACTTTAAAATTCTCTCTTGATTTTTTCAATCTTATAATTCCTTATGTCAAAAAGTTTTATGCTTCTTTTTACACTCCGCATAGTGTTAAACTGTTTTGCAAGACCAATATCTCCCACTAAAACTCTCTTTGAAAAAAAATATTTTTCGCAATCGTTAGACTTCACCTTTAAAACATAAAAATAATCAAAATCCTCATTATCAATTTCCCAAATGTTCACACACTTCACCCCAAGCGACAGTTTAGCACAACAAATTTAGCAAAGTCAATAAAAGTTACACATCGAAACAAATCGTAACACTGATATTTATTGAAAAAAAAGACAAAATAATTAAAAATACTTTACTAACAAAAAAATTACTGTTATAATAATGAGGTAATCATTTTGAAAAAAGACTTTTTTAAGCTTGACTATATTTGCATCGTAATTGCTGTAGCCTTAAGCACAATCGGTATATTTACAGTTTTTAGCGCAACTTTTGGTCAGGAAAGCCTGAAAAAAACAGCGGTACAGATATTTGCGTTCGTTTTAGGGCTTTTATTGATGCTTTTAGTATCAAATATCGACTACCGTGTGTATAAATCATATAAATCTCATCTTTATGCTTTGAGTGTTTTTCTTCTGCTGTTTGTAATTCTTTTTGGAAGCGGTAAGGAAGAAACAGGAGCGAACAGCTGGATAAGGTTTTCAGGAATCGGCGTTCAGCCGTCGGAATTTGTAAAAATCGCCTTTGGATTGGTTTTTTCCGCTAAAATTTCCGAGGCTAAAGAATCCGGTACGCTAAACAACTTTAAAGTGCTGTCAAAATTGTTTTTTTCCTTTTTGGGAATAGTTTTTTTAGTTATATTGCAAAACGATACGGGTACAGCTTTAGTTTTTGCATTTATGTTTTTCATAATGCTCTTTATTGGCGGAATATCCTATAAGTATATTTTAGGAGCTCTTGGTGTTGCCCTTTTGTTTATTCCTGTAGCATGGCTTTTTATGGCTCCGTATCAGCGTGATAGAATTATGGTTTTTTTAAACCCCGGAATTGACCCACAGGGTGCAGGCTACCAGGTAATTCAGTCTAAAATATCAATAGGCTCAGGCGGATTTTCAGGTCGGGGATATTTAAACGGTCCTCAAAACAGGCTCTCGCTTCTGCCTGAAAACGAAACAGATTTTATTTTTTCAACTATCGGCGAAGAGCTTGGTTTTTTAGGATGCATAACAGTTGTTGTACTGCTTTTAGGATTTATTTTAAGAATTTTTACAATATCTAAAAATGCAAAAAGTATTTTCGGTGAGCTTATCTGTGTTTCGTATGGTGCGATGTTTTTGTTTCACACCGTCGAAAACATCGGTATGTGTTTAGGACTTTTGCCCGTAACGGGAATACCGCTGACATTTTTAAGCTACGGCGGTTCGTCTGTCGTTTCAAGCTATATTGCTTTAGGTATCATTTTAAATGTTTATAAAGTATCTAAAAAGCTTTGCTTTAATAAATATGATTAGTACTTTTTACAGAAAGGAACGAAATAAATTATGGCAAAAATTCAGATTATAACAGATGCCGGTGCTGACCTTTCAAGAGAAGATATGAAAGATTATGGCATTGATGTTATTCCTATAAAAATTATTTCAGGAAATAACGAGTATCTATCGGGTGTAGATATGTTCTCTGACGAGATTTATAAGCTTTTGGAAGAGTGCGACGAAATTCCTCATACATCTCAGCCTTCAACAGCTGAAATTTACGATGTTTTAATAAAGCACATAAAGGCAGGAAAACAGATTCTTGCAATCACTCTTTCCTCAAAGGCAAGCGGTCTTCACAACAATATGCATATTGCAAAGAATATGATTTTGGAAGAATACCCCGATGCCATTATTGAAATCTTAGACACTCAGCGTTTTTCTTATACCTATGGTCTTCCTGTAATTTTGGCATCAGAAATGGCTAAAGACGGCAAAGAAATTCCTGAAATTGTTGCTGAAATTACAAGGTTTATGGATGAGCACGATGTTGTGTTTGTTCCAAAAACACTTGCATACCTTGAAAAAGGCGGAAGAATAAATAAAGCATCCTTAGTTTTTGGAAACCTTTTAGATATTGTTCCGATTTTGTCGTTGCGTAACGGCTTGGTTGAGGCAATCGGTAAGCTTCGGGGAAGAAAAAAGCTTGCTAAAAAGCTTTTTGCATACCTTACCGAAACAATTCCTGACCAGAGCGGAAACGAGTTTTTAATTATCAGCGGACGAATGGACGAAGAAGTAGCAGAAATTACCGAGCTTTTAAAAGAAAAATACGAAAATGTAACCTTCCGCTATGCAAAGGTAGGACCTACCATTGCAACTCATATTGGTCCTGTGTTTGCAGTTTATTACAAAAAATAAAAAGAGGCTGTAGCGAATTTGCTACAGCCTCTTTTTATTTTTCTCTTTTGCCACTGAGTTTTGTTACTTTTTACTAAATACATTGTCGATTTTTGCTAAAATTTGTATACTTGACATAACTTACATGCTTATGTTATAATAAGTATGGCTATTTGCGGATATTTTTCAGAGCAAATAAAGGCTTTTAGGTATAATGTCGAGTCAGGATGCCTAAAAGCAGAATGGAGTTTTTTATGATTAACAAAACTGACTTGGAACGCATACGGGCGTTAATTGAAGAAAACATTGGCGAAAACATAAAAATTATGGTAAAAAAGGGCAGAAAAAAGGTTGTTGTGCGTTACGGCGTGATTAAAGCGGTCTACCCCTTTACCTTTAATGTAACGCTCGAAAGCATTTCTGAGTTTGCAGAAACCAAGCGTAATGTTTCTTTAAATTATTCCGATGTTTTAACAGGGATGGTTACTCTGCTTCTTACTGACACTGAAAAAGAAATTAAATAATTTTAAATATAACCGGCTTTAAAAAGCCGGTTTTTTTGTAAAAGCAAAGGAACTCCAAAAAGGAGTTCCTTTCATTTCTTATATATCCTGCTTTTCAATTTCCATATCATTTTCTAAGGCAGGCGTGCCTGAGTCGTGCGGGAGAACAATATTAAATGTGCTTCCCTTTTCTTCTTCACTTGAAACTTCAATATATCCCCCATGAAGCTTAACCGCATCCATAGCGATTGAAAGTCCCAATCCCGTTCCGCCTGTATCTCTTGCCCTTGCCTTATCTACTCTGTAGAATCTATCAAAAATCTTTTGAATTTCATCCTTTGGAATACCAATTCCCGAATCTGTAATTCTGACCATTATGTTTCCCAAATCACGCATAAGCTCAATCTTTACCATTCCGCCGTTTTCCGTGTATTTAATGGAATTATCACAAATATTGTAAACCGCCTCAGTTAAGCTATCCTTGTCGCCAGGCATTGTTAAATCGTCCTCTCCGCGATTAAAGATAAAGCTTATTTCCTTATTTTTGGCAAGAGGCTCTAATTTTTCATAAACCTCTGATGCAATATCTGTAATTGAAACAATTTCAACATTCATATTCTGATGTGTCTGGTCCATTTTTGTAAGGTCTAAAAGTCTTTGAACAATTCTTGTCAGCCTCTCAACCTCTTCGTTCATATCGCTCAAAAACTCATTTAAGAACTCAGGGTCAGGATTTTCAGTCTGAAGGAGCGAATCTGACAAAAGCTTAATTATGGAAAGCGGTGTTTTAAGCTCGTGTGATGCGTCTGAAACGAACGCCTTTCTTTTTCCCTCAAGCTCGTCTATCCTGTCAATAAGCTCATTAAAAGCCACAACCAAGTCGCCGACTTCGTCTTTACTGTTAACAGCACATTTTTGAAGCTTGTCCTTTGGCATATCTTTAATAAACCTTGTAACCTTTTCAATAGGTGTAGTTAAAATTGTTGCCATAGTTGTACCAAACAAAAGCACAAAAACAATGATAATCAAGCCAAAAATCAGGATTGCTTTTCCTATGTGTTCGACAATTTCTTCAACGCTTTCGCCGTTAGCCGTAACTAAAACCGCACCTACTGTCCTTGTGTTTTTTATAATAGGAACAGCAGCCTCAATGTTCCACTGTCCGTTCTCTTCGTAAACCTTTGCACTGTCCTTGCCGTTTAAAAAAACCTCGGTAACGGGAGTGTCAATATAAAGCTTTCCCTCATAGCTTCCCTCGCTGAACGAGTCATAATAAACTCTGCTCTGATTGTTTAAAATCATGGCACGAAAACCAACCTCTACAGGCATAGTTTTCATTTTTTCTTCAATTTTAAGCTCGTCAAATTCGTCTATCTGTATACTCGCAATTACATTTGCGCGAGTCAGGGCTTCTAATTTTCTCTGCTCTAAAAGGTAGCTTTTGAGCGTTCCTAACATATATGTTCCGACAACTACAAGCACTAAAACAACTATAATTATGTAGGTTGCAATGATTTTGCTTTTTATACTGAAAAATTTATCCTTAAGCCTCTTTAAAATAGTAACCTACCCCCCATTTTGTATGTATAAAACGGGGCTCAGCAGGGTTAGGCTCAATTTTTTCGCGAAGTCTTCTTACATGGACATCAACAGTTCTTACATCTCCAGGGTAATCATAACCCCAGACAATGTCCAAAAGATTCTCTCTTGAGTAAACCTTTCCCGCATTGCACACAAATAAATCAATAAGGTCAAATTCCTTTGCAGTAAGCTCAATTATTCTGTCGCCTATTGAAACACGGCGAAGGTTATAGTCTAATGAAACACTTCCCACCGTAACTGACGAATCTGTCCTTTCGGCACTGCCCGCAGGGGTCATACGCCTTAAAACTGCCTTTACGCGAGCCTTTAGCTCTAAAATATTAAACGGCTTTGTAAGATAATCGTCAGCACCATATTCTAAGCCTAAAATCTTATCCATATCCTCATTTTTTGCAGTAAGCATAATGATTGGCACATTTGAAAACTCACGGATTTTCTGGCAAACGGCATAGCCGTCAACCTTAGGAAGCATAAGGTCTAAAACGATTAAATCAATGCTCTTGTCATAAGCCATCTTAATTGCTTCCTCGCCGTCGTATGCACACAAAACGCTGTAGCCATCCTGCTCAAAATTATATTTAATTCCTTTAACCAACAATTTCTCGTCATCAACAATCAGTATTTTCAAAACAATACCTCCGCTTCAATATGTAATTATTTGAGCGCCTTTTTAAGTTCTTCTACCTTGTCTAATCTCTCCCATGGAAGGTCTATATCTTCTCTTCCGAAGTGTCCGTATGCTGCGGTCTGCTTGTAGATTGGGCGTCTTAAATCAAGCATCTTTATAATTCCCGCAGGACGCAAGTCAAAATGCTTGCCTATAAGCGCTTCAATCTCGCTTTCTTTAATGTGTGCCGTTCCAAAGGTTTCGACGCAAACCGAAACAGGCTTTGCCACACCGATAGCATACGCAATCTGCACCTCGCACCTGTCCGCAAGTCCTGCTGCAACTATGTTTTTAGCAACATATCTTCCCGCATAAGCCGCACTTCTGTCAACCTTTGT
>JAZSJX010000023.1:0-11315 GCA_045534535.1 Congzhengia sp. | reverse complement strand
CTTACGCCTGAAACTGACATTGCTTTAGTGCGTGAGAGGCTTTGTGAAACTACTGAAGCTGTCGGTGTAATTCTGCGCCGTGGAAATCCGCCCGGATTTAAAATAACAGATGTTACGGGTGGTGTGCTTCGCACAGAGCGTGGCGGAATTATGTCTATGGCAGAGCTATGCGCGTTGTCCCGAGCACTTAACCTTTCGAGGAAAATTAAGGCTTATATAAATGACGATAAGGCGTCGGAAAATACAAGCCTTTTTGCTTTGACCGAAACTCTCCAAAACTTAAAGCAGGTAGAAGATAATATAAACGAAAAAATTATAAGCGAGGACGAAGTGGCAGATACTGCCAGCCCCGCTCTTTTTGCTATTCGCAGAAAAATAAAAACACAAACTGCAAAAATCAGAGAAACGCTAAATGGCATAATCTCAAACAGCAAGCTTCAAAAGTTTTTGCAGGACAGCATAATCACAATGCGTGGCGACAGGTTTGTAATTCCTGTAAAAGCTGAGTATAAAAATGAGATAAAGGGTATCGTTCATGATGCGTCATCGTCAGGCTCAACCTTTTTTGTTGAACCATCAGCAGTTGTTGAGCTGACAAACGAGATAGCTGAATTAAAATCAAAGGAAAAGGAAGAAATTGAGCGTATCTTATACGAACTTTCCGCATTTGTATCAGAGTTTAAAGATGCTATAATTTCAAATATAAACACAATTTTTGAGCTTGATTTTATCTTTTGCAAGGCAAAGCTTTCGGTGGCACAAAAGGGAAATGAGCCTGAACTTAATGATAAAGGAATTATTGTTATAAAAAAGGGCAGGCATCCTCTTTTGGATAAGGAAAAGGTTGTTCCGATTGATATACATTTAGGAGATGACTATGACACTTTAGTTATCACAGGTCCTAACACAGGCGGTAAGACTGTTTCTTTAAAAACACTAGGTCTTTTTACGCTGATGGCACAATCGGGGTTGCACATCAGTGCTTCAGCAGGAAGTCAGATTGCGGTTTTTGATAATGTTTTTGCAGACATTGGCGATGAGCAAAGCATTGAGCAGAATTTGTCAACCTTTAGTTCACATATAGTGAATTTAGTAAGTATTATAAATTCCGTTACGCCAAATTCGTTGGTTCTGGCAGATGAATTGGGTGCGGGAACTGACCCTACTGAGGGTGCGGCTTTAGCAATTTCAATTATTGAGTATCTAAGAGGTTTTGGTGCACGCGTTGCGGCAACTACGCACTACAGTGAGCTTAAAATGTACGCTCTTTCTACAGATGGCGTTGAAAATGCGTCCTGCGAATTTGATGTTAAAACGCTTTCTCCTACCTATAGGCTTATGATAGGGGTTCCCGGGAAAAGTAACGCTTTTGCAATATCAAAAAGGCTAGGTATTGCAGATACTATTATTGAAAATGCCAAAAACCGTATAAACGATGAAAATATTAAGCTAGAAGATGTAATTGCAGGTCTTGAAGAGAACAGAAAAAAGGCAGAAGAGGAAAGAAGCCTCGCCGAAAATGCTTCGAGAGATGCAAGAATATTTAAGGAAAATATGCGTCGTGAAATTGAAAAGCTTGAGCAAAAGAAAGCAGACCTTTTAAAGCAGGCAAGAGCTGAGGCATTTTCAATTGTAGAAAATGCAAAAAAAGAATCACAGGCAGCACTAAAAGAGCTTCGCGACATAAAAAATTCTGCAGTTTTCCGTGAGGCTATGGAAAAGGCGGAAAAAGCAAAAAGTGCCCTAAATCGTGAAAGCGATAAACTTTCAAAGGGTGCGGGGGTGGAAAGACCCAGGGTAAAAACGCTAAAGAGTGTAAAACTCGGTCAGAGTGTTCATATTGTTTCATTAAACACAGACGCTACAGTTTTGACTATGCCTGATAAAAAAGGTGCACTTTTCGTTCAGGCAGGCATAATGAAGATTAAGAGCAATTTAAATGATTTGACAAAAGCAGAAAGCGAAAAAGAAGAAAAAAGCAAGTCAAAAGTAATTGCGGCATCCTTTAAAACAGCAAAGGTTTCAAATGCATCGATGGAAACAGATGTTCGCGGAATGACATTAGATGAGGCAATTTTAGTTGTAGATAAATTTTTAGATGACTGCTATTTATCATCACTGCACGAGGTTACAATAATTCACGGAAAAGGAACAGGAGTGCTTCGCTCAGGAATTTCCGATTTTTTAAGAACACACCCTATTGTAAAATCCTACCGTGCAGGTCGCTATGGTGAGGGAGAGATGGGAGTTACGGTGGTTACACTAAAGGATAAATAAAGCCAGGGGGGAATAAAAATGGTAAAACCTATTGTGGCAATTTTATATGATTTTGATAGAACTTTATCTACCAAGGATATGCAGGAGTATGCATTTATACCCGGACTTGGTATGACTGCAGAAGAGTTCTGGGATAGCTGTAACAAGCTGACAAAAGAAAATAATATGGACCAGATTTTGTCCTATATGTATGTTATGCTTTCAAAGGCTCGCGGAAAGAAGCTTCTAAACAGAGACGAGTTTACAAGCCTTGGCGAAAGTGTCGAGCTATTAGAGGGTGTTACGACATGGTTTGACAGAGTAAATGCTTACGCTGAAAGCTTAGGCATAACAGTTGAGCATTATATAATTTCTTCGGGACTCAAAGAGATTATTGAAGGCACACCTATTGCAAAATATTTTAAGGGAATTTATGCGGCAGAGTTTTTGTATGACGACCAGAATGTTCCTGTGTGGCCTGCAATGGCGGTTAACTATACGAGTAAAACACAGTTTTTGTTCCGCATAAATAAAGGAATTTTAGATGTTACAAACCACAGAGAATTAAATAAATTCACGCCTGAAGAAGAAAGAAGAATTCCTTTTTCCAATATGATTTACATAGGCGACGGATTTACAGATGTTCCTTGTATGAAGCTTGTAAAAGTTAACGGCGGGCACTCTGTTGCGGTTTACAGCGACACCGATAAAACCGCAAGGGATATAATGAGCCAGGGCAGAGTGGATTATGTTGCACCTGCCGATTACAGAAAAGACCAAAAGCTTGAAAAGACTGTTTTTGCTATTATGGATTTGATTAAGGCTCAGAGTGTTATAAATGATATGAAATAAAAAAGGCTGTAGAAAAATGCGCAGACCTCACAAAACAAATTATTATTGATACAAAGTTTTTTTATAAAGCAATAAGCAAATAATAGATAAAAAGATGTAGTAAAATTCGTAATATCACGAATTTTACATTGAATTTTTGTTTTGTGATATGAACAAACTTCGCCTCTCGGCGTACCATCGTACGCCTTCGGGTATCCCAAAATGGCATAAAATTGCCATTTTGGTTCAGTTTGTCCATTCTGCATCATTTTTCGTCCAGCCTAAAAGGGACTGTAGCATTTTTCTACAGCCCCTTTTTATTTACCAGTATTTTCTGTCCAAACTACGATAGAATATTGCCTGAGCTATATGCTCTTTCTTTATGTTTTCGCTTCCTTTAAGGTCTGCAATCGTTCTTGCAACCTTTAAAATTCTGTTATGTGCACGGGCAGAAAGCCCCAAACTGTTAAAGGCATTTTTTAAGAGTGCCGACGCATCTTCGCCCAAAACACAAAATTCGTCAACCATTTTAGGTGTCATCTGAGAGTTACAATAAATTCCTTTAACACCTGAAAATCTCTTTTCCTGAATTTTTCTTGCAGCGATAACTCTTTTTCTTATCTCGCTCGACGGTTCAGTTGGAGTTTTATCAGTTAAATTTTTATATTTTACCGAAGGAACCTCGATGTGCAAATCAATCCTGTCAAGTAATGGTCCGCTTATTTTACCTAAGTAATTTTTTATCTGTTGCTCTGAGCAGGTGCACACTTTTGTGCTGTCTCCGTAGTAACCGCATTTGCAAGGGTTCATTGCAGCTATAAGCATAACTGAGCTTGGGTATGTAAGCGTGGCGTTAACTCTTGAAATCGTAACAATGCCGTCTTCTAGGGGCTGGCTTAAAACCTCCAATGCGTCGTTTTTAAACTCGGGAAGCTCATCTAAAAATAAGACGCCGTTGTGAGCAAGGCTTATTTCTCCCGGACGGGGCATAGCGCCGCCACCTGACAGTCCGTTAGCAGAAATTGTGTGATGCGGATTTCTAAAAGGTCTTGTTGTGATTAGCGGAGTATCGCTTGGAAGAAGACCTGCGATTGAATGGATTTTTGTTACCTCTAATGCCTCTTCAAAGGAGAGGGGAGGCAAAATAGAGGGAAGTCTTTGCGAAACCATACTCTTGCCGGACCCCGGGCTTCCGATTAAAAGACAATTATGGCTGCCGGCAGCTGCGATTTCAAGTGCAAATTTCACATTCTCCTGTCCTTTAACATCATCAAAATCTAAAGCAGTTTCTGCCTGAGTATTAAAAATGCTCTCTATATCAATTTCAGTTTTTTCTATTTTTTCGTCGGTTAAAAAGTGGCTTAAAATCTGGGGTAGTGATGATGCACCATACACATTTAGTCCTTTTACAATAGCGGCTTCTTTTGCATTTTCCTGAGGCACAATTATGTTTTTTATTCCGTTTTCAAATGCCGCAATTGCCATAGGCAGAGCTCCATCTATCGGGCGAAGCTCGCCTGAGAGTGCGATTTCTCCAATAAAAGCGTATTCGCTCACATCACAATTTAATTGCTCGGAGCTGGCTAAAAGACCAATACAAATCGGCAGGTCATATATAGGACCTGCTTTTTTTATACTTGCAGGTGCTAAATTTACCGTAATTCTTTTTGCAGGAAACTTAAGACCGCAATTTTTAAGTGCCGCCCTTACTCTTTCCCTCGACTCTTTAACTGCGGTATCGGGAAGACCAACAACATCAAAGGCAGGAAGACCATTTCCTGTGTCTACCTCTACGCTCACATTGTAGCCATCAATTCCTGAAAGACCTATACTGTTAATTTTTGAAAACATCATAACACCCCTTAAAGTTCAATGAGTTCCTTAGTTGAGCTTGTAAGATTTATAAATCCGCTATCCTTTACTACGACCAAGTCCTCAATTCTTACACCGCCAAAGTCATCAATGTAGATGCCGGGCTCTACTGTCATAAGCATATTGTTAATTAGAATATCTTCTGATTTCGGAGAGCAGGACGGCTTTTCGTGAACAAGCAGCCCTAAGCTGTGGCCAAGACCGTGTCCAAAGTGTTTGCCGTAGCCTTTGTCCTTAATATAATTTCGTGCGGCAGAGTCAACCACCTTTGAAAGTGCCCCCGACGAAATTTCTTTGAGTGCTAAGGTCTGAGCATTCAGGACAACATCATAAATCTCTTTTTGTTTTTCGTTAGCTTTCCCTACAACGACAGTTCTCGTCATATCACTGCAGTAGCCTTTGAATTTGCAACCAAAGTCTAATGTTAAAAAATCGCCTTTTTCTATTTTCTTGTCGGTTGCCGTGCCGTGCGGCATTGCAGAACGCACCCCGGATGCACAAATTGTTTCAAATGACAAGCCGTTTGCACCCTTTTGCAGCATGAAATACTCTAAATCAAGCGCTATTTCTTTTTCAGTCTTACCCGGTTCAATTCTGCCTAAAATGTATGAAAAAGCACTGTCTGAAATTAAAGCCGCCTTTTTTATAAGCTGGATTTCTTTATCATCCTTTATCATTCTTATTTCATAAATTTTATCAGACACTGGCATAAGCGTATGTTCGCCTGCCATTTTTTTAAGTCCTAAAAAGGCTTTAAATGTGATGGAATCATCTTCAAAGCCGATTATAGTTTTATCTATGCTTTTAAAAAAGTCTTTAAGGCTCGTTTTTGAAGTGTCTATAATTTCATAGTCAACTGCTTCACCCTTTGCCTGATATGTGTATCTTGAGTCAGTAAACAAAAGGCGGTTATTTTTGTCTATAAAAAGTGTACCCTCACCACCTGTAAAGCCTGAAAAATAATAAAGGTTTTCAGGGGAAGTGATGATATATGCACTGTAAATATCAAGGCTTAATAATTTTTGAATTCTATGGTTATACAAAATTTTTCCTCCCTTAAGGATAGTTACATAATTATATCAGGTTCTACATATATTTTCAACAAAAATCATATATATTAAAAAACAGTTTATGGGGTATAATATGAAATCTTTTTTAAAAGAAAATTTAATCACTGTTCTTCTTGTAATTTTGGTTGGACTTATTTTTTTGGGATTAGGAAGAGTTGTGATTGCAAATTTTACCCGTGATGCAAAGCTTTGCAGAGTAGAAACGACTGAGCAAAGAGTACAGGCGATAGAGCATTTTGGCTGGGAGGTTGACGAAACAAGCGAAACGCACGAAAATGTCTATATTCCAGCCGAGTTTGATGATGTTTATACCCGCTACAACGCTATCCAGAAGCTTTCAGGCTTTGACCTTACAAAATACCGGGGGAAAGGAGTAAAAAGGTATACATACCTCGTTACAAACTTTCCTGACGAAATAAAGGATGAGGTTTTTGTAAATATTTTAGTTTATAATGGGTGTATAATCGGCGGCGACTGTATGACTGTTGCTTTAGACGGCTTTATGCTGCCTATTGACAGGCGGCATATAGATTAAAGCCTGATGCTTATATCTCCCGAACTTAAACTCACAATTTCGCCGTTTTTCAGCTTAACTAAAAGATTTGCGTCATCATCAATTTCGATTGCACTAGCGTATCCTTTATGCTCGCCTGACAAAATCTCGATTTCCTTGCCTGTTACGCAAGAGGAATCCCTATATTCCTTTACATATTCTTTTTTTTCTAAATTTTCATAAATTGAGAAAAATTCTTCCAAAAATTTAGATAAAAGCTTGTTTTTAAAGTCGTCAGGAAAAGCACCTACAAACTCATGAAGGTTTGTCGTTTTATATGCAAATTCCTCGGGATAGCCGTTTTCGGGCGGGTATATGTTTATGCCTATTCCTAAAACGGCGTACTTTAAAGATGCATTATTTTCAATGGCGGATTCAGTTAAAATTCCGCAAAATTTCTTGCCACCAAAATAAATATCATTAACCCATTTAATCTGAGCTTCTTTATTAAAAATATGAAAAATTGTGCGCTTTATTGCAACTGCTGCGGCAACTGTTAAAAGATATGCGTTAGTAGGTGCAATCTGAGGCTTTAAAAGCAGACTAAAGTAAAGACCACACCCTTTTGGTGAATAAAAGGTTTTGCCGAGCCTTCCTCTTCCTGCGGTCTGGTGCTCTGATATTACAAGCGTGCCCTCTGAGGCACCGTTTTCCGCCAGTTTTTTAACATCGGTATTTGTAGAATCGGTGCTGTCTTTATACAAAGCATAAATATTTTTGCCAAAACAGTAATTGCTGATACCTTGCTCCAACGCTCTCACCTCATTTTAATTATAAGCTTTTCTTTAGGTAATTGCAAGAAACAATCATAAATTTTTCTTTCCTTAAATAAAATGGTATGGGGATTTTAAAGAAAGGGGCAAGCTATGCGCAGAAGAAAAAAATATTATCATAAAACAATAGTTTTAAAGGATGTTTTGTCAAACACAATTATTTTTACGGCAGTGGCAGTTTTTATTCTTGGTGTTGTAACTGCAACCCTGGGAAAAATTGATATTTCGATAAGTAACAGCTTTATAAGGACAAGTTTTAACATGGTTTTGTGCAAAGAGGAGCATAAAAATTTTAAAATGAAAAATGTTTACGACATTTTTGTGGAGCTAATACCATCTATAAAATCGAGTGCTGAAATGAACAAAAAATATTCTGCAAAGTATGGTGGCGTGAAAAAGGAGAAGAGCACAGAAAACGAAAATGAAGTTTTATGGGATGAAAACAAAATTAAGGCGATTGATATGTCGCAAAACGGTATTACATTCAGAAACGAAACGGCGTACACACCTAAAGCAGAAGAATTTTTAAATATGAGCTTAGATTTTAGCGAGAATTGCGAGGTTTTGATAATGCATACTCACACCTCTGAAGCCTATTTTGAAAGTCCTAATGGACGCTCGACCGACAACGACAAAAATGTTGTGAGAGTAGGCGAGGTAATTGCCGAAGTTTTAAGGGAAAACGAAATAATTGTAACGCACGACACAACAAGAAATGATTATCCGTCATATAACGGCTCATACAACAAGGCACTTTCAAACATACAAAAAAATGTGGAAAAGAATTCTAAAATCCAAGTGGTTTTAGACATTCACAGAGATTATGCAGAACAGGAAAAGGACGGAGTTAAAATTCAGCTAAAGCCTGTCGCAGAAGTAAACGGAGAAAATGTTGCACAGGTTATGTTTGTTGTAGGAACAGATGCAAATGGTCTTGAGCATCCTAAATGGAAGAAAAATCTTGCGTTTGCGGTTCGCGTACAAAGTGAGCTTAATAAAATTTCGCCGAAAATCTCGCGGCCTATAAACTTAAGACGAGAGCGTTTTAATCAGCATATAACAAACGGCTCCTTAATAGTCGAGATGGGAACTGCGGGAAACACTTTAAAAGAGTGTGAAAATGCGGCAAGATATGTAGGAGAGGCTGTGGCTGCGGTTTTGAAAACATATTGATTTTGGTAATAAAATAATTTACTTTGCAAATAATAACCATAAAACTTAAAGGAAGAAAGGTTGTTATTTATGAGGGTTTCTAAGAGCCTGGCAGAAAACAAAAAGAAAATGTCTGAAATTTTTCCGCTTAAGGATAGTTTTGACCTTTTAGAACGAAACATTATAATCGGCGGAAAAGAAACGGTTATGTATTTTATAGACGGGTTTGTTAAGGATGCAGTCGTTTCTAAAATGATGAATTTCTTTATGTCGATTACACCAGAACAGTTAAAAGGAATAAATACTGCAAAGGATTTTTCAAAGCATTTTGTTACCTATGTTGAGGTTTCAACTGAGAGTGATTTTGAAAAGCTTACGACAATGTATTTGTCGGGTCAGGCGATAATGATGCTCGATGGCTTCGATGAAGCTATTTTAATTGATGCAAGAGAGTATCCTGTAAGAAGTACAGAAGAGCCTGAAAAGGAAAAGGTTTTAAGAGGCTCAAGAGATGGCTTTGTTGAAACAATAGTGTTTAACACGGCATTATTAAGAAGAAGAATCAGAGACCCTAAATTCGTGGCAGAAATCGTAAATGTAGGAAACCGCTCAAGAACTGATGTTGCGATTGCGTATATAAGTGATATTGTTGATAAAAAAACTTTGAAAAAAATAAAAGAGAAAATTAAAAATATTGATGTTCGTTCTCTTACTATGAGCCAGGAAAGCTTAGCGGAATGCCTGATCAGAAAAAAGTGGTACAACCCATTCCCTAAAATCCGATACACCGAGCGTCCCGACATTGCGGCGGCAAACATCTTAGAGGGAAACATCGTAATTTTAGTAGACAACGAACCGTCTGCAATGCTTCTTCCAAGCTCGATATTTGATTTTATCCAGGAGGCAGACGATTTTTATTACCCGCCTGTAATTGGCGGATATATGAGAGCTATGAGAAACTTAATCTTTTTTTCAACTCTCATTTTAACACCGCTGTGGCTTTTGGCAATTGAAAACCTGGACTCGCTTCCTGTGTGGCTTCAATTTTTAAGGATAGCAGAACCTAACGAGGTTTCACCTGTAGTTCAGCTTCTGATCTTAGAAGTTGCAATAGATGTTTTAAAACTTGCGTCTGTAAACACACCAAATATGCTTGGAAGTTCGCTGAGCATAATAGGAGCACTCATTTTAGGAGATTTTGCAATTCAGTCGGGGTGGTTTGTTCCAGATACCATTCTTTATATGTCGATTGTGGCAATTGCAAGCTTTGTGCAGCCAAGTGTTGAACTTAACTACGCCTTTAAATTTATGAGAATTGTAATCCTCATTCTAACCTATTTCTTTAACCTCGCAGGATTTATAGCAGGTCTTTTATTCTCAGCAGTGCTAATTGTAAGCAACAAGACAGTAACAGGAAAAGGGTATCTGTATCCTATAATTCCGTTTAATGCTCGCGATTTTAAATATAAGTTTATAAGAACAAAGATAAGGGCTAAGGGAAAAATGGAATGATGTAACAAAAAAGTAAAAATATCGTAATTGACTAAATGCCTCCATTATGATATACTATTAAAGGCATTAAATATAATAATGGAGGTATGTAATTATGCTAAAGAAGAAAAGAGTGATTTCACTTGTGCTTTCAATCGGAATGCTGCTTGGCGTTTTGTTCCCGATTGGAGCGTCAGCTCAGATTGATTTTTCTGATGTACCGAGCAACCATAATTACTACGAAGCAATAACAAACTTAGTTGCTGAGGGTATTATAAATGGCTTTGAAGACGGTACATATAAACCGGAAGACCCGGTAACCCGTGCACAGTATACAAAAATTATTTGCTATGCAACAGGAGTAGGTGAGGTTACCTATTCTGAGGGTTCAAGGGCAAAATTCCCGGATGTTGACCCAAACCACTGGGCAATAGACAATATTACAACAGCAAAAAATTCCGGTATTATAAACGGATATGATGATGGAACGTTTAAGCCTGATCAGGCTGTTTTATACGAACAGGCTGTTAAAATGTCTGCTTGCGCAATCGGATATCCTGAAGAGCGTGCAAAAGACGAGGGCGGCTATCCTATGGCTTTCTTAAGGTTTGCTAAAAGAAACGGACTTTTAGAAAGAGTTGACGGCGTTGAAGGCGAGCCTTTAACACGCGGCAAGGTAGCTCAGCTTATTGACAATATGAGAAATGCAAAACAGGTTGACTCTGAAACAGGAGAGCCTACTGGCTCTATAAGAGATGAGGACAAAACAAGCTCATCTGTAGAAGGTAAGGTTATTTCTGCAAACAAGGTAAATCTTTACTGGAATGACACAACACAGTACAGAAACCGTGAATTTGCAATTGAGCTTGCTGATGGAACGAAAAAGTCCTTCTGGGTAGATAATATTGAAATTGAGGACGCTTACGATTATATCGGAAGAAGTGTTACAGTTTTCCACGATGTTGACAAGGGTGCAGAGCTTAACCAGGCAACAAGAATAACCTTTGCTGCCAATAAAAATGCTGAACTAACAGTAGATTTTGATGATGTTGCTTCATTCTCTGCTACGGCTCTTGAGTATTATGACGCAAATGATAATAAAGAAACAATGTCTGTTGATGCTGGTGCTGTAGTTATTCATAACGGTCAGGCTGTTAACAAAACCTTTAGCCAGATTATGACAGAAAAAGCAGGTTCTGAAGGAAACATAACTTTGGTATGCTCAAACACAACAGATATTGCAGATACAGTATTTGTAAAAACATATAACACATTTGTAGCTGGTACTCCTATTAAGAGTTCTTACAGCGTTTCTGT
>JAZSJX010000040.1:0-5316 GCA_045534535.1 Congzhengia sp. | reverse complement strand
GAAATTATTAAGAAAAAGTCAGGCAATATCTTTGAATCGTTGACGCTTTTCGATGTATATAAGGGAAAACAGGTTGAAGAGGGCAAAAAGTCAATGGCGTATTCAGTTGTGTTCCGCACAGAAGAAAAAACTTTAACTGATGAAGATGTTAACCCTGTAATTGAAAGCATCTTATCAGAGCTTTCTAAAAAGCTTGGTGTAACGCTAAGATAGGTAAAATGGAAAAAATTTAAAGAGTCTGGAGGAGGTAAAAGATAATGTCGGCAACATACGGAAAAATATTTAAGGTAACAATATTTGGCGAATCCCACTCCGACGCAATCGGCGTAATTGTAGACGGAGTGCCCTCGGGACTTGAAATTGATTATGATTTTATAAAAAGAGAAATGGCACGCCGTGCACCCGGACAAAACAGCCTTTCTACACCAAGAAAGGAAGACGATTTATTTGAAATAAAAAGCGGTGTTTTTGAAAATAGGGCATGCGGTACGCCGATTTGTGCGGTAATTAACAACACCAACACACGCGCTCTAGATTACCACCCTGAAATTTTAAGACCATCACACGCAGATTTTAGCGGAAAAATGAGATATAACGGGTTTAACGATTATCGTGGTGGCGGTCATTTTTCGGGAAGACTAACCGCACCTTTAGTTTTTGCAGGTGCAATAGCAAAACAGATTTTGGCAAAAGAAAAAATAGAGATTTTTGCACATATTAAAAACATAGGCAAAATTTATGATGAAACCATAGACATTGTAAATCCCGATATCAGCACGCTTTGTGAGCTTAAATGCAAAACTATACCTGTTTTGGATGAAGCTAAGGCTGAGCTTATGAAGAAAGAAATTCTTTCTTTAAAAAGAGCAGGAAATTCTGTAGGTGGTTCAATTGAAGCGGTAATATGCGGAGTAAATGCAGGAATTGGCTCGCCGTTTTTTGATTCAGTTGAGAGCAGAATATCTTCTATGTTGTTTTCAGTTCCTGCTGTAAAGGCGGTTGAGTTTGGAATTGGTACAAAATTTTCTGAGCTTTATGGAAACGAGGCAAATGACTCTTTCTATATTGATAACAGCGAGGTTAAAACAAAAACCAACAACAACGGCGGTATAAATGGCGGAATTACTAACGGAATGCCAATTGCGGTTACTGCTTGTATTAAACCAACTCCTTCTATTTTGATGGAACAGGAAACTGTAAATATCGATGAAATGAAAGAGGTTATATATAAAAACGGAGGACGGCACGACCCGTGTATCGTGATAAGGGCAGTCCCTGTTATTGAGTCGGCACTCGCAATATCTATGGCAGATATGCTCCTGGAGGCGAAAACCTATGCTTGATGTTTTAAAAAAATTATGAAGTTTTGAAGGAATATACAATCCAAATAGAACAAAAGAGGTTTAAACCTATGAAAAAAAGTAACATTGTTTTAATAGGGATGTCAGGTGCGGGGAAGTCAACTGTTGGAATGGCACTTTCATATAAGCTTAAAATGCCGTTTGTAGATATGGACAACTATATTGAAAGAAAAGAGAAAATGACGATTGCCCAGCTTTTTGAAAAGCTTGGGAATGACGGTTTTAGAGATATTGAGTCAAAAGTGGCAGAGCATATCGGCACGAACTATAAAAGAACGATTATATCAACTGGTGGCGGTGTTGTTTTGCGTCCTGAAAATATGGAAAACTTAAAGAAAAATGGAATTGTAATCTATATAAACCGTTCTGTTGAAAATATTTTAAAAACTTTAAATGCTGAAAAAAGACCGCTTTTAAAAGATAATCCCGAAAAGCTTTATGAAATGTATAAAGAACGCCACGAGCTTTATTTAAAATATGCTGATGTTTGCGTAAGTAACAGCGGGGACTTTAAATCGGGTGTGGAAAATGTATATTACGCCATAAAAGACAAAATAGACGAACGCTTTTAGCGTTCGTCTATTTTATTTATAAGCTCTTTTAATTCGTCATAGCTTTTTGCCATAAAGGCTTCGGTTTTAATTTTTGAACTATGCGGAATGCCCTTTAAATACCACGCAATATGCTTTCTCATTTCAGCAACGCCGATATGCTCAGGCTTTGTTTCACGCATTATGTCAATGTGAGTAAAAATTGCTTTTTTCTTTTTTGAAAGCGAGGGCTTTTTAAAAGGCTCGTTATTTAAATGATGCTTTATTTCATCAAAAACAAAGGGATTGCCGAGAGCACCTCTTCCCACCATTATACTGTCGCACAAGGTGTATGATAACATTTTATCAGCTGACTCTCCGTCAGTAACATCGCCGTTTCCGATAACGGGGATTTTTACCGCCTCTTTAACTCTTTTTATGATATCATTGTCCGATTTTCCACTATAAAACTGTTCTTTGGTTCTGCCGTGTACTGCAATTGCACTAACACCTGCATCTTCCATCGCCTTAGCAAAGGAAACTGCATTTTTGTTGTTTTCATCCCAACCTGCACGCATCTTTACGCTGACGGGAATTTTAACGGCATTAACCACATTTTCGGCGATTTTATATGCTAACAGCTCGTCCTTCATTAAAGAACAGCCATCGCCGTTTTTTGTAATTTTAGGAGCAGGGCAACCCATATTGATATCTAAGTATTTTACCCCAAAAGCTTCAAGCGTCTTGGCACTTTCTGCCATAATATCAGGCTCATTTCCAAAAAGCTGAACGATTAGCGGTGCTTCAGCATCGTTCGTTTTTAAAAGCGATGAGGTTTTTTTGTCCTTATAATGAAGCCCGCGGGAGCTTATCATTTCAGAAACAACCAAATCGGCACCGTGCATTTTGCAAACAGTTCTAAATGCCAAATCTGTTACGCCTGCCATAGGGGCTAAAAAAATCTTGTTTTTATAAAAATCACACATATTAGTTAGATGCTGTAATCTCGTTCCAGATTTCAAGGTATTTCTGGTTAATCGTGCCTTCGCTTCTCAGCATTTCGCTCTTTTCTAAAATGGCAGCATCAGGATACAAGCCCTTGTTATTTTTAATCTCGTCAGGAAGCTCTTTCTTACCCTCTGTATTTGTAATGCCGTAGCAGGTTTCCAAAGCGTTTCTTGCCGCAATGTCAGGCCTTTGCATAAAGTTAATAAAGCTTTCTGCACCCGCTGTGTTTTCGGCACTCTTCGGAACTACCATAGCATCTACACAGTAGATTGTGCCATTTTCAGGTATTGCATATTTTAATGTTTCCTTTTCTGCGATTGCTTTTCCTGCCTCGCCTGAGTAAACCAGTCCCAGATGACCTTCGCCTGATATGATTTTATCCTTAACCTCATCGGTTACATAGCCTAAAATCATTGGACGCTGTGCCAAAAGCTCTGCCTTTGCTTTTGCTAATTCATCTTCATCTTCTGTGTTTACAGAATAGCCTAATTTTTTCAGCGTCATACCGATTGTGTCGCGAACACTGTCTAACATAAAGATTTTGCCTGAATAATTTTCGTTCCACATAACTGACATATCATTGACATCTTCTTTTACCTTTTCGCCGTCATATAAAATGCCGACTGTTGACCACATATATGGTACAGAGTACTTATTGTCTTCATCATAGTATGGGCTTTTAAAGGTTTCGTCAACATATTTGTAGTTAGGAATGTTGTCAAAATTTAAAGGCTTTATTAAGTCTTCTCTTACGAGCTTGTCAATCATATAATCAGACGGAATTAAAACATCATAAGATGTTGTTTTAATTTTTGTATACATATCTTCATTTGAAGCAAATTCACTATAAATAACCTTATATCCTGTTTCCTTTTCAAACTCTTCTATTACGCCCTCTGCGATGTATTCAGAAGCGTTATAGATTTTAACAACCTTAGACGGGTCAGTACCGCAACCTGCAAAAAGCGAAGCTGAAAGTGTTAATGCTAACACCAAAGATAAAAATTTTTTCATTTTTCTACCTCTTTTCTAAAATGTCTTTTACGCTTTTTCAGCGTTTTTAGATGTTCTTATGTTTATAACTACGAGCAAAATTAAAATTACGGAAAACATAAGTGCCGAAAGGGCGTTTATTGATGGACTTACACCTTTTCTTGCTGCGTTGTATATCAGAATTGACAAATTTTCAACGCCGGGGCCTGTCGTAAAATAGCTTACGATAAAATCGTCAATAGACAGTGTGAAAGCCATCAAAAATCCCGTTATTACGCCCGGCATAATTACGGGAAGTGTTATTTTCAAAGTAGCCAAAAGCGGTGTTGCACCTAAGTCTAATGCCGCCTCGTAGGTTGTGTTGTTTACCTGTTTTAGCTTTGGCATAACAGACAGTATTACATACGGTATGCAAAACGCCAGATGTGCTAAAATCAAGGTAAATATTCCTGTCGGAAGCTTTGCTATATAGAATAAAAGCATAAGCGAAATTCCCGTTACAATATCAGGGTTTAAAACAGGAAGCATTGTAACATTCATAACGGCGGTCTTTTTCCATCTTTTAAGGCCGTCAATACCGATTGCAGCTGCAGTACCTATGATAGTTGATAAAACCGATGCAACAACAGCAACAATAAGCGTGTTGGAAAGTGCTTCTATAATCTGACGGTCCTGGAAAAGCTCAATATACCACTTAAATGAAAAGCCTGTCCACACACGGTATTTTGACTCGTTAAACGAGTAAATAATCATAATGATAATCGGTGCGTACAAAAATATAAAAATCAAATAAAGATATAATCTTGAAAGCTTGCTTTTCATAGCATCATACCTCCCTGATTTTCTTTTTCAGAGTCAGGCATTACGATTAAGCTTATAAAAATCATAGCCATAAGGATAAGCGACATTGTAGAGCCAAAGTTCCAGTCGCCGCCAACACCGAACTGCTTTTCAATTACATTTCCAAATAAATTAACATTATTTCCGCTTAGGATACTTGAAATTGCAAAGGTCGTAATTGCAGGAACGAAAACCATTGTAATTCCCGAAGAAATTCCAGGAATACTTAGCGGAAAAATTACTTTTTTAAACACTGAAAGCTTGCTTGCACCTAAATCCTCTGCAGCTTCAATCAGGGAGTGGTCCATTTTAGAAATCACAGAGTGAATAGGCAAAATCATAAATGGTAAAAAATTATATACCATACCGAAAATTACAGCACCCTCGCCGTAAAGAAACTGAATATGGTCTTCTTTTCCGATTAAGCCTATAAATCTTAAAAATTGGTTTATCAAGCCTTCATTTTCAAGTAAGGTAAGCCACGAATATGTTCTCAAAAGAAGATTCATCCACATAGGGATGACTATTAAAAGAAGCATAACGCTTTTGTGCTTTAAATCCTTAGAGGTCAAAATTAACGCAGC
>JAZSJX010000018.1:0-12619 GCA_045534535.1 Congzhengia sp. | reverse complement strand
GTCATAAAGCTGCTGAGCAAGCATCTTCCTGAATAAGATATGCACATAGCGCCGTGAACAAAGGCTTCAAGCTCTAATGAATCATCTGTGTTTTCGCGGATAGCTTTAACCTCGTCCAGAGTAAGCTCACGACCTAAAACAACACGCTCAACACCCTGGCTTTGCCAGAAACGAGCCGTCATATAATTTATGCTGTTAGCCTGGGTGCTTATGTGAATAGGAATGCCTGGCGCAAATTCCTTAGCAAGCATAATTGCACCGGGGTCTGACATAATTAAAGAGTCGGGGCATAAATCGTTTGCCTTTTTTAAAAATACAATAAAGTCGTCGATATCTTCGTTGTGCATAAAGATATTTGCGGTTAAATAAAATTTTTTACCGCACTTATGAGTATATTCAATTCCTTTTGCTAGCTCTTCGTAAGAAAAATTTTTAGCTCTTACACGAAGTGAAAATGCATCGCCACCGGCGTAAACAGCATCCGCACCATAGGAGATGGCAACCTTTAATCTTTCTAAATTGCCGGCGGGAGCGAGCAGTTCAATTTTTTTCATAATTTTAACGCCTCAATTTATAGTTTGTTTAGAATTTCATTCAAAATGGTTTCTTCGTCTAATCCGTGTAATTTTCTTAGTTCTTTTGGACTTCCGTGGGTTACAACAGACGGATATCCCTTAATTAAACATTTGCAGGAAATTTCGTTTTCACAAATAGCAGCCGCAATTTTTTCGCCGACACCACCAACTATTACACCGTCTTCAATTGTAACAATAACATCGTGGGTGTTTGCCATTTGAATTACAAATTCTTTATCTAATGGACTAATTGTTCTTAAATTAACTAAAGTCGGATTTATACCTTTATCGGCTAAAAGGGATGAAACTTTTTCGCCTACAGCGGTCATAATTCCAACGCAGATGATACAGACCTTTTCGCCGTTTAATATCATTTGATGAGCATATGGCTTAAAGTCATCTGTGATTTCACATTCGTTTTCTAAATATCCTCTCGGATAGCGTATTGCAACCGGACCGCGTCTTTTGTCTGATGAAGCATACTGCATCATCTGCTCAAGCTCTTTAAAATTTGCAGGTGCTAAAACCGTCATATTTGGCATCGAGGATAAATAGCTTATATCGAAAAGTCCGTGATGCGTTTCGCCGTCCTCGCCGACAATTCCGGCACGGTCAATACAAAATGTAACATCTAAATTTTGAAGACACACATCATGCAAAATCTGGTCATACGCCCTTTGTAAAAAAGATGAGTAAATAACAACAAACGGCAAAAGTCCGCTTATAGCTAAACCTGATGCAAAGGTTACTGCGTGTTGCTCAGCAATTGCAACATCGAAAAATCTGTCAGGATATTTAATTGAAAACTCATCAGTTCCTGTGCCTTCAGACATTGCCGCCGTAACGACACATATCTTGTCATCATTTTTGGCTAATGAGCATAAGGTGTTTCCTGCAATCCTTGAGTATGTAAGATTTTTTTTGTCTGTATCGATACCTTTTTTAGCCTCAAATGTACTTACTCCGTGATATAACGAAGGAGCGTTTTCAGCAAAACTGTATCCCTTGCCTTTTGTTGTAATAACATGAAGTAAAACGGGGCAGTTTAGCTTTTTTGCACGATTTAGCATTATTGTTAAGGTTTCTATATCGTGTCCGTCTATTGGACCTAAATAATTAAATCCCATATCTTCAAACATTGTTGTACCTATCATAAGGTGCTTTATCATATCTTTAAATCTTTTCAAAAAGCGGTTAATCTGCTCACCTAATGGCAATTTTGAAAAAGTGTTGTAAACTCTTGCTTTAAAAAGAGAGTATGCAGGAACTGCACGAAGCTTGGTAAGGTGCTTTGTAAAACCGCCTACACTTTTTGAAATAGACATATTATTATCGTTTAAAATAACAATAAAATTCTTGTTTGAGCTTCCGGCATCGCAAAGTGCCTCAATAGCCATTCCGCCCGATAATGCACCATCGCCGATTACGGCAATCGTGTGAGCATCATTTCCGTTTATTGCATTAGCCCTTGCAATTCCTAGGGCTGCGGAAACAGATGTGCTTGAATGACCTGTGTTAAATGCGTCATATTCACTTTCCGAGGTCTTAGGAAAACCTGCTAAACCACCAAATTGACGAAGAGTAGAAAATCTGTCTTTCCGGCCTGTTAAGAGCTTATAGACATAGCTTTGGTGTCCGACATCCCATACAACTTTATCTTTGGGAAAATCAAATGCACGAAGCAGAGAAACAGTAAGCTCAACAACTCCGAGATTAGATGCCAAATGACCGCCTGTTTTAGAAACGGAATCAATTAAAAAATCCCTTATTTCGCCTGACAAGATGTTGGCTTCATCAATATTTAATTTTTTAACATCTTCTGGATTTTTTATTCCGTCTAGATACTTGTACATCAAATCACTCTTTTGTTATTTTAGATTTTACAATTTTTTCGAGCGCTCTTTTTATGTAGAAAAAAGCATTTTCATATGATTTTATCGGCTCAACCAAGACAGTTGCAATTCCTAAACGATTAGCACCCCAGACATCGGTAAAAATCTGGTCGCCTATAAATACTGTTTCGTCTACAGAGAATTCTATAGTTTTTAGCGCACTTAAGTAGCTCTTTTTAAGAGGCTTTCCTGCTTTGGCAATATAGGGAATATCAAGACCGCTTAAATATTTTTTTACTCTTTCTTCCTTGCCGTTTGATATTACACACAATGCAAATCCGTGGCTCTTAAGCTTGTCCAAAAAAAGCAGGGCATTTTGGGAAGGCGTTTTTGTTTCGTGGCAGTCTAAAGTGTTATCCAAATCACATATTACTGCTTTGTAACCGCCTTTTTTTAAAGCTTCTATATCAATTTTTGATATGTCATCGTAATAATAGTCGGGTATGAATTTTTTAAGCAAAAAACATCGCCTCCAAGCATACTTATAACCAATTATATATAATATCACATTTTTGTCGTCAGGTAAATAGAAAAAAGAAGATTTTTTTAAAAATCTTCTTAAAAATTATATGTTTTACTTTTTTCTGCCCTTATATATTTCATATCCACCCATTAAAAGAAGAAAAACCCCGAAAATTCTCCTTAAAATGTCCGCCTTTATTTTTATTGCAACAAACGAGCCTAAGGATGCGCCGATAATTCCAAATAATATTATAGGAATTGCAATTTTAAATTCTAAAGCGTTGTTTTTTTTGTGAATAAAAAGTGCAACAATAGCGGTGGGAATAAAATATAAAAGGTTTACACCCTGTGCTATATGCTGATTTATATTTAAAAACATTGTCAGAGCAGGAATTAAAATCGTACCCCCGCCAATTCCCATACCGCTTATTATCCCAGAAAAAAATCCTGCTATAAGCTCTATAATCAATTAAAAAAACACCATCCTCACGGCAGCTATAATCATAAAGACACCAAAAATTTTGTGAATAGCTGAAAATGACAGCTTATTTAAAAGCTTGGCACCGACAAGCCCGCCTAAAACACCTGTCGATGAAACCTTAAGAGCCAATCCGTAGTCTAAATTATTTGAAAATCCATAAAATATAAGACTTACCAAGGTAAAACCCGATATAATTAAAATAGCGGTAGCGTGCGATTTTTTAGGGTCAAGTTTTAGAAATTTTTCTAAAAACGGAACAATAATTGTACCGCCTCCGCTACCGAATAAGCCGTTAAAAAAACCTGCCGTAACACCGCCTATAGCACAGGTTAAAAGTTTTTTTGATTTACCTTTCATAACATCACCACCAGTTAAGGATATTTTACCCTTAATTTCAAAATCTTACTCATTATGCTCAAAATTATTCATTGATTTTTTTAGTCAGTTGGTGTATAGTAATGTATATATGATATTTTACCTATGAGGAGTCAGTATGTTAGAAAAATATATTCATATAAAAGGTGCAAAGGAACACAATTTAAAAAATGTTGACCTTAAAATACCAAGGGATAAGCTTGTCGTATTTACAGGTATTTCAGGCTCGGGAAAGTCATCTTTGGCGTTTGACACTTTATATGCTGAGGGACAGAGAAGATATGTTGAGTCGTTGTCATCGTATGCCCGTCAGTTTTTGGGGCAGATGGAGAAACCTGATGTTGAATATATCGATGGTTTGTCGCCTGCGATCAGTATTGACCAGAAAACAACGAGCAAGAATCCTCGTTCAACAGTAGGAACTGTAACTGAAATTTATGACTATTTAAGGCTTTTGTATGCCCGTATAGGTATTCCGCATTGTCCAAAATGCGGAAAAGAAATAAAAAAACAAACCATTGACCAGATTGTTGATAAAATAAAAGAATTGCCCGAGAAAACAAAGTTTCAGGTGTTAGCACCTGTTATTCGCGGAAAAAAAGGAGAACACACTAAGCTTTTTGAAAACGCTAAGAAAAACGGATATGTAAGAGCGAGAGTTGACGGGATTATTTATGATTTGTCGGAAGAAATTAAGCTTGATAAAAACAAAAAACATACGATTGAAATAGTAATAGACAGGCTAGTTATGAAAGATGGAATCGACCAAAGACTTACTGATTCTATAGAAACTGCATCATCGCTATCTGAGGGGATTATAATAATTGACATAATTGACGGAAGTGAGATGACATTTTCTCAGAATTATGCTTGCGATGACTGCGGAATAAGCATGGAAGAGCTTTCGCCAAGAATGTTTTCGTTTAATAATCCGTTTGGAGCTTGCCCGTGCTGTGCAGGTATTGGCAGTATGATGAAAATATCGCCTGAGCTGATTTTAAATGAAAATCTGAGTCTTAATGAGGGCGGTGTAACAGCTACAGGCTTTGGTTCTGCAGGAAATGAAGACAGTATCGCGAATATGTATTACACAGCTATTGCAAAAAAATATAACTTTGATTTAGATACAAAGATTAAGGACATTCCAAAAGAGGCAATTGACACTATTCTTTACGGAACCCGTGGCGAAAGATTAGAGCTTTTCTTAAAGCGTTCTTACGGGACATCGCATTATTTTGCAGCATTTGAGGGCGTAATAAATAACTTAGAGCGCCGTCATCGCGATACAAACAGCGACTTGATGAAAGCGGAAATTGAAAAGCTGATGAGCTTTAAATTGTGTCCTGAATGTAACGGAAAAAGACTTCGTCCTGATGTTTTAGCAGTAACGGTTGGAGGACTGAACATCGATGAGGTTACAAGACTTCCTGTAAAAAAAGCAAGAAAGTTTTTTAAAGAATTAAAGCTTTCCGAACGAGATATGACAATTGCACAAAGAGTGCTTAAGGAAATTAACGAAAGAATAGGATTCTTATGCGATGTGGGGTTGGAATATTTGACACTTGCAAGAGCGTCTGCAACGCTATCAGGTGGCGAAGCACAAAGAATTCGTCTGGCAACTCAGATAGGTAGCGGTCTGATGGGTGTTTTATACATTTTGGATGAACCGTCAATAGGACTTCATCAAAGGGATAATAACAAGCTTTTAGCAACTTTAAGACGCTTGACAGACCTTGGAAACACCTTAGTTGTTGTAGAGCACGACGAGGATACAATGTATGCGGCGGACTATATTGTGGATGTAGGTCCTGGCGCAGGTGTTCACGGTGGTGAGATTGTAGCAAAGGGCAGTGTTGACGACATAAAAAAATGCAAAAAATCCGTTACGGGACAGTATTTAAGCGGCAAAAAGAAAATACCTGTTCCGCAGGAAAGAAGAAAAGGTAACGGAAATACAATAAGTTTTATAGGATGCGAAGAAAACAACCTGAAAAATATTGATGTTACAATTCCTTTAGGCACATTTACTGCAGTTACAGGAGTTTCAGGCTCTGGAAAATCGTCATTGGTTAATGAAATTATAAATAAATATCTGTCTAAGGAATTAAACCGTGCACATACTGTTGCGGGAAAATTTAAAGAAGCTAAGGGCATAGAAAACTTAGATAAAATCATTGATATTGACCAGTCTCCGATCGGAAGAACGCCAAGGTCAAATCCTGCAACATACACAGGAGTTTTTGGCGACATAAGAGAGCTTTTCGCATCAACGAATGAAGCAAAGGTGCGTGGCTATAAATCGGGAAGATTTAGCTTTAATGTAAAGGGCGGAAGATGTGAGGCCTGCTCGGGCGATGGCATTATAAAGATAGAAATGCACTTTCTTCCTGATGTGTTTGTGCCCTGTGAAGTGTGTAAAGGCAAACGCTATAACAGAGAAACCTTAGAAGTTAAGTATAAAGGCAAAAACATTTACGAGGTTTTGGATATGACAGTAGAGGAAGGCTTAGAGTTTTTCAAGAGCTTTCCTAAGATTAGCCGTAAGCTTCAAACGCTCTTTGATGTAGGTCTTTCCTATATTAAGCTCGGTCAACCGTCAACTCAGTTATCGGGTGGAGAGGCTCAGAGAGTTAAACTTGCAACAGAGCTTTCTAAAAGGTGTACAGGTAAAACACTTTACATTTTGGACGAGCCGACAACGGGTTTACACACTGCAGATGTTCATAAGCTTTTAGAGGTTTTAAACACATTGGTTGATAACGGAAACACAGTTTTGGTTATCGAGCATAACTTAGATGTTATAAAGACGGCAGACTATATTATAGACTTAGGTCCTGAGGGTGGAGACAAGGGTGGTAAGGTTGTAGCGACCGGCACACCTGAGGAGATTATGGACAAAAAAGGCTCATATACGGGCGAATTTTTAAAACTTCATATCGAAAGGGACAGCCACATAAACTGATATTATAAGTTAAAGGAGGAACTATGAAAAAAGTTAAAAACAACAGGGCGTATGTAAGCTGTATAGTTGCGGCAGGTGGCTCAGGCACGAGAATGCATGCAGATAGAAACAAGCTTTTGCTTGAAATCAATGAAATACCAGTGATTGCACATACACTTATGGCTCTTCAGGAAAGCGAATATATTGACGAAATTATAGTTTCCGCAAGGGAAGAAGACATTTTGTATATCAGTGATATTGCATCTGTATTTGGTATTTCAAAGCTTAAAAGCATAATAAAAGGCGGAAAAACCCGCTCAGAATCTGTAAAAAATGCCATAGAAGAGGTTTGCGAGTATGCAGATTTAATTGCGGTTCACGATGGTGCAAGACCGTTTATTTCAAATGATTCAATAAAAAATGTTGTTTCTGACGCATTAGAATTTGGTGCATCTGCATTAGGCGTTAAACCAAAAGCCACATTAAAGAGAGAAACTGCAGATGGATTCATAAAAGAAACAGTTGACAGAAACGAAATTTACGAAATTCAAACACCTCAGGTGTTTTCAAAGGATATTTTAATAAGGGCATATTCGGTTAATGAAAGCATATTAGAATGTGCAACGGATGATTGCTCATTGGTTGAGAGTATGGGCGTAAAAATCAAGATAACAAACGGTGAATATACAAATATAAAGGTTACAACGCCTGAGGATATTGCAATTTGCGAAGCAATATTACAGCTTAAGGAGAGATAGTATGGATATAAGAGTGGGACAAGGATTTGATGTTCATAAATTTTCTAAAGACAGAAAGCTTATATTGTGCGGTGTCGAAATTCCGCACGACAAAGGGTTGCTTGGTCATTCTGATGCTGATGTTGCAACGCACGCTCTGATGGATGCACTTTTGGGTGCGACTGCTTTGGGTGATATAGGAAAGCATTTTCCCGATACGGACGAAAAATATAAAGGCGCAGTCAGCTTAAAGCTATTAGAACAGGTTGTACTGCTTGTGAAAAGAAAAGGCTACAGCATTTCAAATGCAGATATAACGATTATAGCTCAAAAACCAAGGCTTTTGCCATATATACCCCAAATGAAAAACAATATTGCAAAAACAATGGGGTTAAGTGCTGACAGAGTAAATGTAAAAGCCACAACAACCGAAAAACTGGGCTTTTGCGGCAGGGAAGAGGGAATAGCAGCAGAGGCTGTATGTTTAATAATAATGTAATGGATTTTTTTAAAATATAGTGGGGTTGTAACTGATGTTACAGCCCCACTATTTCAATTTGCATAAACTTTATTTTGATGTCAGAATCACCTTTTGCAAGGCTCCATCCCAATCTACATCAACGCCAAAACAATCAGAAATAAATCTAACCGGTACCATTGTACTTCCATTTACAATTTTTGCCGGAACATCGATGTTCACATTCACTCCGTTCTTTTGAGCGACATTATTTCCAATAACAAGAACAATAATAGTATCACCTTTTGTTGCTGTTACAGTGCTTGTTTCTCCGTCCCATTCGACATTTGCATCCAGAGCCTCAAAAATTTTGCGAAGAGGCACTAATGTTCGTCCGTTGTCGATAATGGGGTTTTGCGGGAATGAGATCTTTTCATTGTCAAGGAATACAGTAATAGCTTTAGGAGCTTTTATTTTGACTTTATGTAATGTAAAATCAAATGTAGGTTTTCCATAGTTCTCACCTCTCTGTTCGTACTTTGTCAGGATTGCTGTACCATCAGACACCATATGAGACACAAAGAAATCAGTAAACTCATACAAAATATTATTAGTCAAGTCATGATAATAGGTATTTATCCATTCGGGGTATTTTATACCCATAAACCTTGATGTAGATGTGCAAAAATTATAATGATTTTCTGATGTTTGCATTGAGATTAGGTTAGAGCTTGCACCTGATTCATATCCGAATATATTATAGTGTGAATTATCATTATATTCTCTCAATTCTTCGGATGTCAGTGTTATATTACTTTCAATAATATCAAATATTTCCAAGTTAGAGAATGACACTTTTCTAATTTCTAGATAAGCAGCGCTTACGGTGCAACTCATAAAACAAATTGAGAAAAACATGCTTAGTAGAAGTATTGAAAATTTTTTCATTTTATGTCTCCTTACTTATTTTTTTATGAATTTTTACTCAAAATCGTATTCGTCGCTCATTCTGTTTTTAAACTCTTCATAAGCCATATCGAGTTCTGCTTCGTCATCAATTGGCATCAAAGTTTCAGAGCCGTCTTCCTCAACTGTTAAGGTGTAGATTAAAACCTCATCACAGTCCTCATCGCCTTCGTCAGCAGGAAGTAAAACAACATAGGTTTCATCGTTAAACTGAAATGAATCTAGATGCAAGAATGCATGTTCTTCCCCTTCGTCATTTACAAGTCTTACAATGCCTTCTTCTTCCTCTGGAATGTTTTGCATATTCTTATCGTCAGCCATTATTATGCCTCCTTTTTGAATGCGTTTAAGCTTTCTTCTACTTTATCAAGCATCTGGCGGTATTTTTCGCCCTTTGCTTTTTCTTCTTCAACGACATGAGCAGGTGCTTTATCGACAAAGCCTTTATTTGAAAGCTTGCCCTCAACACGCTTAATTTCGCTTAAAAGATGTTTTTTCTCGTCTTCTAATCTTGCGATTTCTTTTTCAAAATCAACAAGCTCGCCCATTGGCATAAATATCTGTGCACCATCTACAATAACTGCAACAGAGTTTTCTTCAATTCCGTCTTTTGTATTCTGCACTGTAACAGTTGATGCACTTGCAAGCTTTGTAAAGAATACAGCACCACTTTCAAATACTTCTTTTTCATCTGTTACAATAAACATACTAGCTTTTTTAGATGGTGGGATATTCATTTCAGCACGCTTGTTTCTTACAGCTCTTAAAGCGTCTTTAATCATTTCCATCTGCTGAGCTTCCTTAGAAAATTCTAAATCTGCACAAGTCTTTGGCCAATCAGAAATTACGATGCTTTCGCCCTTGTGTGGGAGTGAAAGCCAGATTTCCTCTGTTATGAATGGCATAAATGGATGTAAAAGCTTTAATGTATTTGAGAGCACATATGATAAAACATACTGTGCGGTTTGATTTGATGCACTGTTTTCGTCGTACAAACGAGGTTTAACAAGCTCAATATACCAATCGCAGAATTCGTCCCAGATAAAGTCGTAAAGCTTAGAAACTGCAACACCAAGCTCGAACTTATCAAGATTTTCTGTTACCTCGCCGACTAAGTTGTTAAACTTATCTAAAATCCATTTATCTTCTAATGATAGTTCATCCTTAGCAGGAACTTTTAGCTCGTTTACAGTTAAATTCATCTGCACAAAGCGAGATGCATTCCAGATTTTGTTTGCAAAGTTTCTGCTTGCGGTAACACGCTCTGTAGAATATCTCATATCATTTCCGGGCGAGTTTCCTGTAGCCAAAGTAAATCTTAAAGCATCAGCACCGAATTCCTCGATAACTTCTAACGGGTCAACGCCGTTTCCTAAGGATTTACTCATTTTTCTTCCCTGAGAGTCGCGGACTAAACCGTGAATTAAAACATACTTAAACGGCTCTTTGTCCATATGCTCCATACCTGAGAAAATCATTCTTGCAACCCAGAAGAAAATAATATCGTATCCTGTAACCAATACGCTTGTGGGGTAGAAGTATTCCAAATCCTTTGTCTTCTCAGGCCAGCCAAGTGTAGAAAATGGCCATAGAGCAGAAGAAAACCATGTGTCTAAAACATCGACATCCTGATTAACCTTGCCACCGCATTTTGGACAAACTGTAATATCTTCTCTTGAAACTGTTGTTTCTCCGCATTTTTCACAGTAAAAAGCAGGAATTCTGTGTCCCCACCAAAGCTGACGGGAAATACACCAATCGTGAACATTTTCCATCCAGTTTATATATGTTTTGCTAAAACGGTCAGGAACAAATTTTACGCGACCGTCTTTTACAACATCCAATGCTTTTTCAGCAAGTGGTTGCATTTTAACAAACCACTGTTTTGATGTGATAGGCTCAACGGTAGTACCACAACGATAACACTGACCAACATTGTGAGCGTGGTCTTCAACCTTAACCAAAAAGCCTTCTTTTTCTAAGTCTTCAACCATTTTTGCTCTTGCTTCATAACGGTCTAAGCCCTCATATTTTCCGCCAAAACCGTTAATTGTAGCATCGTCATTCATAACCTTTATAACTTCTAGGTTATGACGAAGACCAACCTCAAAGTCGTTAGGGTCGTGTGCAGGCGTAATTTTAACAGCGCCTGTTCCAAATTCTTTGTCAACATACTCGTCTGCAATAATCGGGATTTCACGGCCAACTAATGGTAAAATAAGCTTTTTGCCTACTAATTTCGTGTACCTTTCGTCCTCAGGGTTAACTGCAACTGCAGTATCACCTAAAAGTGTTTCAGGTCTTGTTGTTGCAATCTGAATATATCCTGAGCCATCTGCCAAAGGATACTTAATGTGCCAGAAATGGCCTGCCTGTTCTGTGTATTCGACCTCAGCATCAGAAAGTGCAGTGATGCATCTCGGACACCAGTTGATTATACGGTTTCCCTGATAGATAAGGTCTTTTTCATATAACGAAACAAAAACCTCACGAACAGCTTTTGAAAGTCCTTCGTCCATTGTAAAGCGTTCACGGGTCCAGTCGCATGAAGAACCTAATTTTTTGAGCTGGTTAATAATTCTGCTTCCGTAAAGCTTTTTCCAGTCCCAAACCTTGTCAATAAACTTTTCGCGACCTAAATCGTAACGGGTTTTTCCCTCTTCATTTCTTAAAACCTCTTCAACCTTAATCTGTGTTGCAATTCCGGCATGGTCTGTACCGGGAACCCATAAAGCGTTAAAGCCTGCCATTCTCTTATAACGGATTAAAATGTCCTGTAGAGTTTCATCTAAGGCGTGTCCCATATGAAGCTGACCCGTTACATTCGGGGGTGGGATAACGATAGTAAAAGGCTCTTTAGAATCGTCAGCCTCAGGGGTAAAATATCCTTTTTCAACCCAGTTGTTGTAGAGTCTGTCTTCAACTTCTTTTGGGTTATAAGTTTTGTTAATCTGCTCAGACACCGAATTTTCCTCCTAACCAAAATACCATAATACAGCCGATTATAACTAAAATCAAGCCGATAGTTTTTGTGATATATATTTTACTTAAATCATTAGATTTCTTTTTTATAATTATCGGAACAATGTAGTTTAAAAACGCACCGATAATAATTAAAATATACGGAATTATTTTTAATGAATTCATTTTTCTATTACCTCCGTTTTGTTGTCCTTGATATAATTTTTAAATTTCTTCTGCTGAAGAAAATACAGATAAACATAAGATACAATCGCTGAAAGACTGGTGCAGACAACAATTCCCAACATTATCTTCTGGATAGTTGGACTTGTTTCGGAATAAAGCATTAAAACAACTATAGCAACAAACATAACAACGGTGTTTAGTTTGCCGAAAAAGTTTGATTTAACATAGGTTTTTTTAGAGTACAGAAAGTATCCGCCGCAAATCATTAAAATTTCTTTTGTTGCCAAAATAAGTACAAACCAAAGAGGTAATATTTTTACACTCATCATCATAACTATTGCTGAAATTTGCATTAGCTTGTCTGCCAAGGGGTCTAAGAGCTGACCAACCTTTGAAGTAGCATTATATTTTCTTGCAATGTAACCATCCAAAACATCGGTTACGCTTGCGAAAATAAAAATCGTTGCTGCAGCCGTTCTTTGTCCACCCTCTAAAAGAAAAACCAAAATAAATACAGGGACCAGACAAAGTCTTATTAAAGTAAGAATATTTGGGATGTTTTTCAAACTGAGTACCTCCTTGGTAG
>JAZSJX010000079.1:0-24925 GCA_045534535.1 Congzhengia sp. | reverse complement strand
TGCTCTTTTTTTCTCGCTCGCATTAAAAAGGTATAGCCCCGAATCGCAATATGGTGTTTGCTTAGCGTTTATTTCAGCTTCTTCAAGCCTTTTAACCAGCTAAGTCGGAGGCCAAGCGGTCTTAGGAAGACAAGGATTTGGTTCAACTCCTTGGCTCACAGAACGACATGGCTACGATCCGACTTTGCTCTTTTTTTCTCGCTCGCATTAAAAAGGTATAGCCCCGAATCGCAATATGGTGTTTGCTTAGCGTTTATTTCAGCTTCTTCAAGCCTTTTAACCAGCTCGTCTTTAGTGGTTTTAAGTGTGTTAACTCTTATACAAAGCGGAGGTGCTTCGTTTCCTGCTGAAAGCATTTTTTCTGCTCTTTCGCCGAATGTGTCAATAAAGAACTTAACTAACGGCTCAGGATACGAATGCTTTACGCTTAAATATTTTATCTTATCGCTTAAAAGCTCAGAAAGGTCAGGCTTTCCTGTTCTTAAAAGTGAACGAAGGACTGCATTTACAAACCCGGGCGTTCTGCCAAAGCTATGCTTTTTTGCAAGTGTTACGCTTTCTGATACTGCAGCGTGGCTGGGCACTTTGTCCATAAACAAAATTTGATACACGCCCATCCTTAAGATGTTTAAAACCTTAGGCTCAATTTTTTTAAGCCTTATTGAAGAGTTTTTGCGGATTATGTAATCTAAATAAATTTTGTAGCGGAAAACACCGAATACAAGCTCCTTTACAAAGCCTGAATCCTGAGGGGCAAGGTCTGCTGAATCTAAATTTTTAGCAAAGGCAACATTTAAAAAGGAGTCGTTTTGCTCGGTTTCATATAAAATTTTAAGTGCTACCTCTCTTGCCGTCATATTTCCACCTCTTTACTTTATCAAAGGCTCGCCCCGCTCGGTCATAATGCTAACTCTTGTAATGCATATATCTTCGGGGCTGTAGCCGTCTATATACTTTTTCATTGCTTCAATTAAAACCTGTGGCTTTAAATTAGCCTCGCTTCCAGCGGAGAGCACACAAGAAAACTCGTTTTCGTTTAATGCCTTAATGTTCATAATGTCGGGTTTAATGTCAACAATACCTTCGGAACGCTTTGTTTTCCTCAAAACCTCGATTGTTTCGCGTGATAGAAACTTATCTAAGATATCGTGCGAAATATTACAATCCGTCTTTATAGTATACTCTGCATATCTTATTTCTTTAGGCTTTATTGAGTTGTCCAAAAGCTCTGAGATTTTTACAATATCTAAACCAATAGGTGTTGCACCCTTTAGCTTTTTTAAGCAATCGAGCATACTCACGCTTTTTTGAAACTCTACATCGATGTACTCACAGTCAGATTCTAGTCCTACTGAAAGGGGGAGCAAAATTGCCATTTTAGGATGCGGATTAAAGCCCTCAGAGTATGCCAAAGGCAGGTTAGCTCTGTGAAACATACGGTTAAAAAGCCTTATCATATCTAAGTGCGACACATATTTCATATCGCCGTGTTTTGTAAATTGCATACGCACCTTAGCCACAGAAACCACCTCCAAATGCGTGTGTTACGCCACAGCCTGCACATTTTTCACGACAGTTTGGCGTTGTAATCTCCTGTTTTGATTTTTCGTTTTCATTTATTAAAAATTTCTTTGAAACTCCGACATCTATAAAGTCCCAGGGAAGAATTTCTTCGTAATCACGCTCTCTTGCGTTGTAAAAGTCAGGGTCAATTCCTGTGTTTTTAAAAGCCTCTTCCCACACGGAAGGAGAGAAGAACTCGTGCCAGCTGTCAAATTTAGCACCAAGTTTATGCGCCTCGATTAAAACAGATGACAAACGCCTGTCGCCACGGGCAAAAACGCCCTCTAAGATGCTCAGGGTTGCATCGTGCCAGTTATATGAAACATAGCGGTTTTTGATAGCGTCCTTTAAAAGCATCTGCTTTTTGTGAAGCTCGTCCTTGCTGTTTTGACCAAACCACTGAAAAGGCGTAAATGGCTTTGGAACAAATGATGATACGCTCACAGTTACACGAAGATTTTTGTTTCTTACTTCCTTTGGTGTATGCTTGTAGATTGAAACAACCTCATCGGCAAGCTTTGAAATTCCTAAAATATCGTCCTCGGTTTCTGTTGGAAGACCAATCATAAAGTAAAGCTTAATCGTGCCGTAGCCGCCTGAAAAGGCAGTTTGTGAGGCGTTTTGCAAATCTTCTTCTGTTATGTTTTTGTTTATTACATCACGAAGCCTTTGAGTTCCCGCTTCAGGTGCAAAGGTTAGACCTGATTTTCTTACCTTTTGAACCTTTTGCATAAGCTCTAGGGAGAAATTGTCAAGCCTTAAGGACGGAAGCGAAAGACCGATTTTTTCCTTTTCGGTAAGCTCTAAAAGTCCGTCTGTAAGCTTTGCAAGGGAAGTATAATCGCTTGTGCTGAGGCTTGAAAGCGAGATTTCCTCGTAACCTGTATTTTTAATCAAACGCTCGGCAAGTGATAAAAGCATCTCGGGCGAACGCTCGCGGACAGGTCGGTAAATCATACCCGCCTGACAAAATCTGCAACCGCGTATGCAACCACGGAAAATTTCAAGCATAATTCTGTCGTGCACAATTTCCATAAAAGGAACGATAATGTTGTCGGGCACAAAGCAGTTGTCAAAGTTATCTATTATGCGTTTTTTAACCTTGTCTAAAGCTTTGTCATAGTTTTTGGTAAAGCTTTTGATTGTGCCGTCTTCGTTATATGCTACATCATAGAACTTAGGCACATAAACGCCTTCAATCTCTGCAATTTCTTTTAAAAACTCGTCTTTTGTTTTGCCGTTTTCTTTACAGGTGCGGTATACATCCATAACCTCTATCATTAACTCTTCGCCCTCGCCCAACATATAAAAATCAATAAAATCAGCGAGTGGCTCAGGGTTATATGCACAAGGTCCGCCTGCACAAATTATAGGGTAAGAATCGTCCCTGTCCTTTGCCAAAAGCGGAATACCGCCCAAGTCTAACATATTTAAAATGTTAGTGTAGCTCATTTCATACTGAAGCGTAAATCCTAAAAAATCAAATTCTTTTGCGGGTGTTTTTGTTTCTAACGAGAAGAGAGGAATGTTATTTTTTCTCATCTCATCTTCCATGTCAACCCATGGAGTAAAGAAACGCTCGCAGTAAATATCGTCTTTTGAGTTTAAAAGATGATACAAAATTTTCATTCCAAGGTGCGACATACCGATTTCGTAAACATCTGCAAAGCAGAAGCCAAAACGGATGTTAATGCCGTCTAAATCCTTGTGAACGCTGTTATATTCATTCCCTATGTAGCGGGAAGGCTTTTCAACTTTGTTTAAAATTCTGTCTAAATTCATAAGTTCCTCCAGGGGATTATTTTTTTCCTGTTATCTGTTTTAAATAGGCAAGAGAGCTAAGCTCCGTGGCTAATATCGACCTATGCATATTTTCGGTGCATCGGTTAAATTCGTCTAATCCGCTTTCAGAAAGCGTGAAGGAAAATGCTTTTTTAAGGTCTGCGTGTGAGACATATCGCATAGCTAAAAGCGTGTCCTTGGTGATAATTGAAACATTTGAGCCAACCGCACAGTTTCTGCACAAAACACCGCCCTCGTCATGTGAAAAAAAGCACAGACCGTCAGGCTCGCCGCAGCTTATGCAGGTGTCTAAATCGGGGGCGTAGCCAAGTGCCGACAAAAGCTTTAGCTCAAACACACATTTTATTAAAGATAAATTTTTGCTTGTGTTAGATAAGAGGTAAAAGGTGTTTAAAATAAGCGGAATAAGTGTTTTTCCGTCCTCTGCCGATGGAGTATACGCACAAACTAAATCTGCAAAATATGCGGCAAAGGAAAGACGCTCAATGTTAGAAGAAAGCCCATAAAAACCCTCTTTCTGAGATGCAGATGCAACTATAAATCTGCCCCTGTCCTCCTTTAGCAAAAACTCGCTCAGGCTAAAAACAGACGCGCCTGCCGAGAGCTTGCTTTTCATATTTTTAATTCCCTTTACCGAGGCGGAAATAAGACCATTTTCAAAGGTTAAGATTTTTACGATGGCATCCTTTTCGCCTACAAAGGTTCGTTTTAAAACGATACCGTCAGTTGTAATATGCTCCATTTTTTACCCACACTTTTTATATTTCAAAACCAAAGTTTGCAATTTTACCCCTTTTATTACGCCAATCCTCGTTGACCTTGACCCAAAGGGATAAAAACACTTTTTTGCCGTGCATTCTTTCTAATTCGTGCCTTGCATCTGTGCCGATTTTCTTTAAAAGGGCACCCTGTTTTCCGATAATAATTCCCTTGTGCGACTGTTTCTCGCAATAAATATTTGCCTCGATTACGATTTTCGTTTCACTTTCTGCCATAGAGAAAATTTCAATCGCAATACCGTGGGGAATCTCCATATTCAAATTGTGCAAAAGCTTTTCTCTTATAATTTCTGCCACAATCTGTCTTTCGGGCTGGTCGGTTATCATATCTTCGGGGAAATACTGAGGACCTTCGCCGATGTATTTTAGTAGTTCTGTTTTTATGGTATCAACGCCGTCTGAACGCCTTGCGGAAATCGGAATAACTGCCGCAAAATCAAATTTTTCGGTGTACTTTGTTATAACCGAAAGAAGAATATCTTTTTTTACTGTGTCAATCTTGTTTATAACTAAAATTACGGGAGCATCCTGCTTTTTTAGGCTCTCAATAATTTTTTCTTCGGTTCTTCCGACATTTGCAATCGGCTCAACTAAAAACAAAATTGCATCAGTATCTTTAATTGCTTCGTTTGCAGACTTTACCATAAACTCGGCAAGCATTGTAGACGGCTCGTGAATGCCTGGGGTGTCGGTAAAAACAATCTGTGTGTTTCCCTCGGTTAAAATGCCTAAAATGTTGTTTCTTGTAGTCTGGGGTTTGCTCGAAATTATCGCAATTTTTTCCCCTACCAAACGATTTATCAAAGTCGATTTTCCGACATTTGGTCTGCCGATTATACTTACAAAGCCTGATTTAAATTTGTCCATTATTTTCATCGCTTTCCTTTAAGAATTTTTTTCCGTGAAAAAGCACAGTAAAGCCGAATTTTGGCAATGCCAGCATCCTTATTGCTCTTTGTGGTTGTTTTAGCAGTCTGTACAGCCATTCAAGACCAAGCTTTTGAAAGCCTTCGGGTGCCCGCTTTACATTTCCTGCAAAAACATCTAAGCTTCCACCAAGCCCCATACATACCTTTGCCAAAAGCTTGTCTTTGTGTTTGTCAAGCCATATTTCCTGTTTTGGGAAGCCTAAGCAGACAAACAAAAGGTCAGGCTTTTTTTGGTTTATATCTTCTATAATTTCTTTTTCTTTTTTATCATCAAAATATCCGTCAGCTGTACCGCAAATTACAGTGCCGGGATAAAGCTTACATATTTTTTTTGAAGCTTTTTCTGCAACACCTGGTTTTCCGCCGAAAAGGTAAACGCTTTTACCTGAACCTGCAATTTTTTTTAGCACGCGGTTTGCCAAATCAAAACCGCCGACACGCTCGGATAATGGTCTTTTTAAAATTTTTGATGCGTAAACCACGCCGATTCCGTCTGGCGTAATTAAGCTGCCCCTGTTTAAAATTTTTAAATATTCAGAATTTTTATAAGCGTAGAGGATTATCTCGGAATTTGGGGTATAAACCGTAAATACATCGTCTTTGTCCATAGCGGAAACTATAACATCTGATGCTTCTTCCATGTTATAGGTATCAACACCCACGCCTAAAACATTAAGCCTTTTTTTCATTATTTTGCCTCCGTTACACAGAAGTTTGCGTCTAAATATATTACTTGCATTTTATCTAAATCTACATCATCTAAAGAAAGACACGGAACAATATCAATAAGTGTGTTTTTTGCCGCCGCACGAACTGCACCCGTCGCGGACCAATCAGCACAGTATACGCTTTTTACATGGTCTTTGTAAGGGCTTGGCTGAGGTACCTGCACCTCACACGGCAAAACTACAACGGCAGGATACTCTCCGTTTAAAACCTCTTCGTTTAAGCTGTTTACAATTTCGTTTGTTATGAAAGAGTCCACCTGATTTACATTTTTATAGGTGTTAACCTCGCTTACCGATGCGGTAAGGCACACAAAAACGAATATAAAAACCGCAATTTTTCTTGCATAACCGTTATAAAAAAGTATAGAAATCAAGGGCGAGAAAAGCACTAAAAGTCCGGGAAGACAAACGAAAATGCTTCTGTATGTAAGCCATACATCAGAAACTAAAAGGTTTGGCAAAAGCGGAGCAAATGTCATTACAGCGCCTAAAATCAAGCTGTGCGGTATTCTCATTGACGCACATTTTTTCTTGGAGGAATATGCACAAAGAAAGCTTATTCCAATTATTAAAGTGCCTAATAATGCACCGATTAGTGCATTTGATGTCAAAATATTGATGCCGTCTAAAAATCCGCCTACAGTGGTGAGGAAAAATCCTGCGGTAAAGATATATACAAATTGCTTTAAAAAGACAATTATCCTTGAATACATATTATCAAGAGAGAACGATGAAACCCTTGATACATCTATAAAATTTGCTCCAACCTTGTAATAAATCAAAATAGCTATCATACAAATTGCGGGAACCAAGAGAAGATTAAGCGTTTTTTTGTTTCTCCTGTGGTGTCCTTTGGGGAATGCAAATCTTAGTATAACGAGCGCTTGCGTAAGTCCTGAGAAAACTGCGATTGACTCATAAAATCCAAAGGATAAAACTGATGATATAATGTAGACAATTAAGGCGAGAGCCTTCTTTTCTTTTATATACTGGATTAAGCTATACAGTGCAAGTGATGTAAAAAACATACCCACAACAATTCTCGACGACGCCGAAATCCAGTATGTTGCCTCAAAGGTTAAAGGCAGTAGAAGATACGCGATATATAAAAAAGGTGTGAGTCTGATTTCACATAGCCTTAAGGTTTTATCGAAAAGCTTTGCAGAGAGAAAATAAATGACTGAGATTATTAGAAGTGCCGTCGCCATGTTGGGAAAAAATGAACCCCAGACGGTTGGGTCTAAAAGTGCTGCAAACGGGCGGGTTGCCACAGTTCCGATTCCTAAAAACACCTTGGATAACGGCTCGTAGGTAGGGTAGCAACCGTACTGTATGTAATCATCAAGCACGCAGAAATAGTTAAATCCGGCGTTAAAAAATTTAAACAAAAGTGCCAGTAAAAAGGATATATCAATAAGAATATTGGATTTGCTTTTTTTCATCAGAGGTCCCCCAAAACATCAATACATAGTTATACGAAGATATTATACCACAAAATATATAAAAAAACAAGGAAAATTGTAAAAATTAGCACGAATATTACATACACATTAAATAGTTAAAAATTTTTTGAATTTATGCTAAAAAAAGATTGTATAAAGAACGAAAATATACTATAATATAATAAGATTGATATAATTGTCTTTGAAAGGTTGTAATATCATGAAGAAAAATGTGTGTATTATTTTTGGCGGAGCGTCCTCAGAACATGAGGTTTCCTGCATATCTGCATACAATGTTATTAAAAATATTGACGAAGAAAAATATAACCTGATTTTAGTAGGAATCACAAAGAGTGGGGAAAGTTACCTTTATAAGGGCGAAAGAGAGTACATAAAAAACGGAAAATGGGTAGAAAATCCCGGAAAATCCTGCATTATATCCCCGAATCCTGCACACCACGGAATTTTGGTGTTTAACAAAAACGGCGATTTCTTTACTGAAAGTGTCGATGTTTATTTCCCTGTGTTGCACGGAAAAAACGGAGAAGACGGAACAATTCAGGGTGTGTTTGAGCTTTCTAAAATTCCTTATGTCGGAAACAAGGTTTTAGGTTCTGCCGTTTCTATGGACAAAATCATGACAAAAAAGATTTTACAAACCGAAAATATCCCGGTAACTGAGGGCTTTAACCTCACAATAAAAGATTTGGGCGATACTTGCGGAGTAAATGAAAAAATAAAGGCAAGCTTTGGATATCCTGTAGTAATAAAGCCGTCAAATGCAGGCTCATCTGTTGGAATTTCATTAGTTGAGAATGAAAAAGACCTGGGTGCGGCACTTACAGTTGCCTTTAAAGAGGACAGCAGAGTTTTAGTTGAAAAAATGAAAAACATCAGGGAAATCGAGTGTGCAGTTTACGGAAACAGCAAAGAGGCTTACGCTTCGGTTTTGGGAGAAATAGTAAAAACAACTGCTCTTTATGACTATGATACAAAATATATAGACGATACAACAACGCTTGTTATTCCGGCAGAGCTTGACAGTAACACAGCAGAAAAAATCCGTGAGCTTGCAATTCGCGTTTTTTACGCATTAGATTGCAGAGGCTTAGCAAGAGTTGACTTTTTCGTTGAAAAGGAAACAAACGAAATTTATTTAAATGAGATAAACACACTGCCCGGCTTTACAGACATAAGTATGTATCCGATGCTCTGGGCAAAAAGCGGTGTTTCATACAGTGAGCTTTTAGATAAACTGATTTCACTTGCAGAAGAATAATAGCGGAGGGATTAAAGTGCCTTTAAATTACATAGGTGTTTTTGATTCAGGACTCGGTGGCTTAACCGCCGTTAAAGAGCTTATGAAAATTATGCCCGATGAACCGATTGTGTATTTTGGCGACACAGGGCGTGTTCCTTATGGCTCAAAATCTAACGAAACCATAATTAAATATACGAAAAGCGATATAAACTTTTTAAACACATTTCCTTTAAAAATGGTTATTATCGCTTGCGGTACGGCAAGTACGATTGCACTTCCTTATGTTGAAAAAAGCTTAGATATTCCAATTATCGGTGTAGCTTCGGCTGCGGCAAAGGAAGCCGCCCAAACTACTAAGAACAAAAAAATTGGTGTTATAGGAACTGAGGGTTCTATTCGTTCAGGTGTTTACGAAAAAATGATTTCAGAGCTTGATGATACGATAAAAACAATTTCCGTTTCCTGTCCGTTATTTGTTCCGCTTGTTGAAACGGGGCACACTACGGGTGAGGTTGCACGGCTGGTTGCAAAGGAATATCTTTATGATATAAAAAGTGCAGGCGTTGACACCTTGATTTTAGGTTGTACCCACTATCCGCTTTTAAAGGAAACAATAGGAGAGGTTATGGGAGAGGATGTAGCCTTAATTGATCCGGGCAGGGTTACGGCAAATTTCGTAAAAGACTATTTAACCGAAAAAGACCTTCTTTGCAAGGATAAAACAGATGACCGCTACAAGTTTTTTGTAAGCGACTGTCCTGACGACTTTGAAGCCTTAGGCTCAAAGTTTTTGGAACAGAAAATTCCGGGCGGTGCAAAGAAAATAGATATAGAAAAATATATGTAACTTTAAGGAGAAAGCAAATGGAAACTAACGCTTGGATAAAGCTTTCAGGCAAGCAGACCATTGACGGCGAGCAAGAACTCTTTGAGCTTGAAACGGCAGGAAGATACATAAAGCGTGATGGCAGATACTATGTGTCCTATGAGGGTAGCGAGATAACGGGATATGATGACACCACAACAACGCTTAAGATTAAGGACGACTATGTTTCTATGATTCGTTTCGGCAAGCAAAAAGGCTCATCGCAGATGGTTTTTGAAACGAACAAACAATACAAGGGAATATACAAGACGCCATACGGCAGTCTTTCAATAGATGTATTTACAAACGAAATGCGTGTTGATGTTGATGATGACGGCGGAGATGTTGAGGTTGACTACTACATTCAGCTAAACAACAGCGAGCCTATAAGAAACAATCTTCGCGTTAACATAAGAAGGGTGGATAAAAATTGACTTTAAACGAACAAACAAAAAACACAATTAAAAAAATTACGGACGATGCAATTGCTCTTTCAAAAGAAAAGGGAGAGCTAGTGTTTGATAGCGTGCCTGAATACTTAATAGAAGAGCCAAGAGAAAAAGAGTTTGGCGACTTTTCAGTAAATGTGGCTATGCTTTTGGCAAAGCAGGCAAGACGGGCACCAAGGGATATTGCAAATATAATTTTAGCTAATATGAAAACTGATGGAACCTATGTTAACGAGGTTTCTGTTGCAGGTGCGGGCTTTATTAACTTTAAGTTAAACCCTGTATATATTACAAAAATTATTGAAATGGTAGAAACCGAGGGCGAAAAGTTCGGTGAAACAAGCTTTGGCGAGGGCAAAAAAATCAATGTTGAGTTTGTAAGTGCAAATCCAACAGGACCTATGCACATAGGCAACGCAAGAGGCGGTGCTATGGGCGATTGTCTGGCTAACATCTTAAAATTAGCAGGATTTTGTGCAACAAAGGAATTTTATGTAAATGATGCAGGAAACCAGATAGAAAAGCTTGCTGTATCGCTGATGGCAAGATACAAGCAATTGGTTTTAGGTGAGGACGCTTACGAGTTCCCTGAGGATGGCTACCACGGAGAAGATGTAAAAGAACACGCAAAGTGCTTTTATGAAAAGCACGGCGATTCTATGGTAAACACGCCTGACGAGGAGCTTAAAAAGGCACTCATTGACGAAACGCTTTATAAAAATATAGCAGGCTTAAAGACAGGTCTTGAAGCCTACGGAATTAACTATGATGTTTGGTTCCACGAAAGCACACTGCACAACGAAAATGCAGTTTTAGAGACGGTTGACGAGCTTACAAAACGCGGATACACCTACGAAAAAGAGGGTGCAATCTGGTTTAAGGCTACAGATTTTGGCTTGGAAAAGGACGATGTTTTGGTTCGTGCAAACGGCTTTGTAACATACTTTGCTGCAGATATTGCGTACCACAAAAACAAGTTTGACAGAGGCTTTGACACAGCAATTGACATCTGGGGTGCAGACCACCATGGCCATGTTGCAAGGCTAAAAGCTGCAATGGAGGCTCTTGGAATTAACCCTGACAGACTTGAGGTTATCTTAATGCAGTTAGTTCGCCTAGTTCGTGATGGCGAAGCTGTAAGAATGTCAAAAAGAACGGGCAAGGCTATAACCTTAGGAGATTTATTAGAAGAAACAAGCGTTGATGCTGCAAGATTTTTCTTTAATATGCGTCAGGCAAACAGCCACTTCGACTTTGACTTGGAGCTTGCGGTAAGTCAGTCGAGCGAAAACCCCGTTTTCTATGTTCAGTATGCACACGCAAGAATTTGCGGTATTATAAAAACTATGGCGGCAAAGGGTATAAATATTAAAAGCTTTGCTGACCTTGATGTGTCATTGTTAAAAGAGGCAAAAGAAATTGAGCTTATGAAAGAAATTGCGAAATTCCCAGAAGAAATTAAGGTTTCTGCAAATCTTCGTGAGCCAAGCAGAATTACTAAATACACAATGGATTTAGCTACAGCTTTCCACGCTTTTTACAGTGCGTGCAAGGTTGACTGTGATGATAAAAAATTAGCTGACGCAAGGCTTAAACTAGTTGCAACCTGCGGACAGACTATTAAAAATGCTCTTACGGTATTGGGAATTTCTGCTCCTGAGCATATGTAATTTTGGAGGTACTTATGAAAAAGATTAAAAAAGCGGTTGCCTTAATTTTGGCATTCGTTATTGTAGCAATGCCTTGTATGGCATCGGCATATATCGAAACACCTGGCGAAACCTCGGCACGCTACATAAAGGCGATTATAAATAAAATAGCGGAGGAATATAGGTTTGAAGCTGACAAAACCAAAATGTATGAGGCAGTTTTAGACTATGTTATGAACGAGCATCCTGATATGTTAGAGGGTGCAATTCAGGCGGTAACTGACACCTTAGATGCTCACTCCGATTATTTCACACAGGAGGAAATGACGCAGTTTTTGAGCGGTGTCGAAAGTGCCTATGTAGGAATTGGTGTAACAGTTCAAAAGCATGACGAAGGGCTTGTTGTTACCGAGGTTAATCCAATAGGAGGAGCCTTTGAGGCAGGCGTTTTAGCGGGCGATATTATTTATGATGTAAACGGGCAGAGTATAGCGGGTTTTTCCATTGACGAGGCAACCGCACTTATTCGTGGCGATGCAGGTACAACTGTTAATATAAAAATAAAAAGAGACGGAAACGAAATTTTGCTTACAGTAGAAAGAAGAAAGCTTTATGTTGAAACTGTAGGCTATACGATAGAAGACGGCGGCGTTGGCTATATTTATATCAGCGAATTTGCACCGGGCACACCGATTTCAGTAAAAGAAGCGTTAGATGCATTTTCAAAAGAAGGCATCAGCAAAATGATTATTGATGTTCGCGATAATCCCGGCGGGACTTTGAGCAGTGTTGTTGATGTTTTAGAGTATTTTGTTCCAAAGGGTAAGACGATTACAACAATAGAGTACAATAACGAAAGATATAACTCAACAATAAAATCGGCGGCAAAATTTACTCTTAAGCCGAAAAGGGAAATTGTAGTTTTAGTAAACGAAAACAGTGCGAGTGCGGCAGAGCTTTTCTCAGGTGTTATGCAGAACTTAAAGCTTGCTAAGGTTGTAGGAAAAACAACATACGGCAAGGGAAGTATGCAGGAATTTTTAGGCCTTATAAATCCTGAGGGCTTTAGCCTGGGCGACATAAAGCTTTCAGTTGCAGAGTTTACTCTTCCCGATGGAGGGAAAATAAACGGTCTTGGAATAGAGCCTGATGTATATGTAAAAAATGTGATGGTTCCGTATGACGATTCTGCACTAACCCCCTTAATGTCTTATGATAAATACAGGGTTGGAAGTGAGGCAGATGATGTTTTAGCGATAGAGGAAAGACTTTCTGCGTTAGGGTATTTTGTTGGCACAGTTGACATGCTTTATGACTCATTTACGGAAACAGCAGTTTCAAAATTCCAGGCAGATGTTGGACTTTTCTCATACGGAGTTATGGATTACACAACACAGCAGGCATTGGAAAATGAAATTAAAAAGCTCGAAATGGAAGAGGACAGGCAGTTTGATAAAGCGTACGAAATGCTTACAAAGGAGTAGATTAGTATGAATACAAAACGGAAAATTTTAGCCTTTATGTTAGCGGTTATGCTATGTGTTCCTGTATTTTACGGAAGTGAAACGGCAAGTGCGGCAACGGTACAGGAAAAAATTAACAGTGCAACAAAGGAAAAGCAGGAAGCCTTGGAAAAAATGAAAAAGGCGGAATCTGATAAAAATGATGTAATTGCTCAAAGTGAGCAGTTAAATCGGGAGATTGACCTTATTCAGTCCGAAATTTACGAAATTGATGCAATTATTGAAGAGGCAGATGGTCAAATCAAGGAAAAAGAGGAAGAAATTCTAAAATATGAGCAGGAGATAGAGGTTCAGGACGAGGAATTTAAAGCTGTGCTTCGCTCTATGGACGAAAGCTCGACAGGCTCTTATTTAGAACTTTTACTCTCGTCTGAAAGCTTTTCTGAATTCTTTGTAAACCTCGAAACAATTAAGGAAATTACTGAGCACGATACGGCAATAATAAATGAGATGGTAAGCCTTAAAAATGAGGTTGAGGCGGCAAAGGCAGTTATTGAGTCTAGAAAGAATGAACAGGAAGAGGCTCGCAATATTGCATCTGATAAGGAAAACTCACTTCAGAAAAAATTAGATGAAAAGGAAGCATTAGCTAAAGAATTAGAGAAAGATATAGAAAAATATAAAAAGGTGTACGATGATGCAAGAAGACAGGAAGAGGCACTTAAAGCATCGCTTTCGTCTTCGCTTTCATCAAGCTCTAATTCACAATATTTAGGCGGCGAATTTTGTTGGCCTGCACCGAGTTATGTAAGAATTTCATCACCTTACGGATATAGAAATCATCCGATTTTTGGTGTTAAGAAATTCCATTCGGGTGTAGATTTGGCGGCGCCGGGCGGCTCAAACATTTTGGCTGCAACCGATGGAACAGTTAAAATGGCAGGCTGGAACGGCGGTTACGGAAACTGTGTCGTAATAGACCATGGCGGCGGTGTTTCAACACTTTACGGACACGCTTCACGCCTTTTAGTGTCCAAGGGACAAAAGGTAACGAAAGGTCAGGTTATTGCAAAGGTTGGAACAACAGGAAACTCAACAGGAAACCACTTGCACTTTGAAGTTTTGATAAATGGTAAGACTACAGACCCAATGCCTTACATACAATAAATAAAGCAATAAAAATTAGGAGATGCGTGATTTGTTTACAAAAAAGCATATCGTTTTAACGGCGGTAATTTCTATTATTATATCGGCAATTGTTGCGTTCTTAGGAACATACTTTTATTTTACATTTGTAAAATATGATGTGGTATCCCGTGCGCGCGACATAATTACAGAAAATTATGTTGACCCCGTAAGCGATAAAAAAATTGATACGATGAACGATTACGCAATTTCTGCTATGGTTGGGAGCTTAAAAGACCCCTATTCATATTATTTTAACGCTGAGGATTTTTCTCAGTATGAGGAAAATACTAAGGAAGAGTATATTGGAATTGGTGTTACTGTAAATGCAGACAGCGAAACAGGAAATATCGTAGTTGTTGCTCCGACTGATAATTCCCCTGCCCAAAAGGCGGGAATTCTTCCCGGAGACATTATAAAAAAAGTTGACAATTTGGTTGCAAAAAGTGATAACTATGACGATGTCGTAAATCATATAAAAGGCGATGGCAAGGAAGGCACGAGCGTTAAAATATATATAGAACGCAAAGGCGAAGAAAAGGTTTTTGATGTAAAAAGAGAAGTTATTCCCATAACAACAGTTTCATATAAAATGATAGACGATAATGTGTGCTATATAAGAATATCGGAGTTTAAGCACAACACTGTAGATGAATTTTCTGAAGGGCTTAAGTTTTTACGCAAAAACCAGGCGAAAGGTCTTGTAATTGATTTAAGAAGCAATCCGGGCGGATATGCGGACAGTGTAATTAAAATTACCGACAAATTGCTTCCTGAAGGCACGATTGCATATTTAGAGGACAATGCGGGTAGAAAAGAATATTTTTATTCTGATAAAGACGCATTAAATATTCCAATGGCAGTTTTGGTAAATGGAGGAACGGCAAGTGCATCAGAGCTTTTGGCAGGAAGCACACAGGCTCATAAGGTGGCAAAAATTATCGGCACAAAGACCTTTGGAAAGGCAGTCGGACAGATGCCTTATATGTTAACGAAGGACACGGCAATTTATTTAACAAATGCAAGATACTACACGCCGAGAGGCGAGTGTATCGACAAAAAGGGAATAATTCCGGATATAGAAATAGAGATGGATGAGGAATTAAAATCACAAATCACATCTTTGGATATTTCACTAGACACTCAGCTTAAAACCGCTGTTGAGGTTTTATACGACGATATTAAGTAAATTCGGCTTTTAAGGGAAATTCCCTGGAAAGGAGAATTTAGTTGAATAATATTACAATTTTTACCGCAGGCTATATCCTCCTGCTATGGCAGGCGTACAAGGTTATAACCTTTGAAGAGCTGACTACAAAAAAGAGAAAACGGATAAATACAATAATTTTTGCAGGGGTAGTTTCAGCTGTTACCCTTTTAAAAGTGTGGCTGTCGGGAAGCTTTTTCGGTCATTCGTCCGATATGAGCCTTTTTTCAGCGTGGGCAGATTTAGGCGCAAATGAGCGTCTTTCAGATTTTTACAGTTTTAAGGGCAAGGATGTTTTTGTAGACTATCCGCCCTTATATTTATATGTGCTGACTATAGTCGGAAAATTTGCAAGGCTCTTTAATGTTTCCTACGGAAGCGTACCTTATACGGTTTTTATTAAATTTATACCAATACTTTCTGACACATTTACCGCACTTTTGGTGTTTTGGCTCGCAAAGAGAGAGTGTGGCGAAAAGTGTGCAGGTGTTTTATCTTTTCTTGTGCTTTTAAACCCTGCTTATATATTAAATTCTACATTCTGGGGACAGATTGACGGATTATATACACTAATCATTTTCTGGCTTATATTTTCACTTTACAAAAAAAGATATGTCGATGTTCCGATTGCCTTTACGGTTGGAATTTTAATAAAACCGCAAATGATAATTTTTCTTCCGCTTATGGGATTCTGGACGCTTTTTGATGTTATAGCAGAGCTTAAAGAGGAAAAATCCACCCGTTCCCTCATGTTTTTCTTAAAGGGAACAGGCACAGCCTTAGTTGTAACTTTGATTATAGTTTTCCCTATGTTCGGCTTTGATTTTTCAAAGTTTATAAGGCTTTACACTGATGCTGCAAATCAGTATCCGTATGCATCCTTAAATGCTGCAAATATTTTTTCGGCTTTCGGCAAAAACTGGGCAAGTGTTACTGAAACCTTTTTAGGAATTTCCTATCAGAGTTGGGGCTTTATAGGAATAATACTTACCTCGCTTGCGGTGGGGCTCGGGGCGTTTTTCACACAAAAGCGAGAGGGAGTTTTGATTTTAGGAGCATTTAACACCTTAAGCATTTTTATGTTGGCACACACTATGCATGAGCGGTATATGTTCCCGCTGATTTTGCTTATTATGGTTGTTTATATATACACTAAGGACAAAAGAATGTTCTTTGGATTTGGAGCATCTACGATTTTATGCTTTATACAAACAGGTGTAATTTTATTAGACAACGAGGGCATAATTAACCTTTCGCAGGCTTCACTTATTGCACTTTCCTGGGTGCATATTGTGTTTTATATATATATGATTGTTGTTTGGTTTAAAATGCTCATACTAGATGAAATTAAGTTTTCAAAAACACACGGCACAAAAATCGTTTGCATAGAGCCAAACGAAAAAAAGGCAGAGTATACAAGGAAAGATATAGTAATAATCGGCGTGCTTACCGCAGTTTATGCTTTTTTTGCCTTTTTTAACTTAGGTTCGTTAAACGCTCCCGAAACGAGCTATGCACCAGACACTAACGGCGAAACTGTGATAATTGATTTAGGCGATGAAAGAAAAGTCGAAAGGCTAAATCTTTTTATCGGTTGGATGGACAGGCGTGAAAGGGATGCAGAGGTACAAAGGGAGCTTAAAATTTCATTTGGTATAATGGCAGACGAAGAAACCAAAGAATTTGTTTTTGGCGATGAAACTACGATTTTTGCCGACTCAGTTTTCAGGTGGACAGGTTTTTTTGCAAGAGAAACAGGAAGATATATAAAAATTTCATCTGACGAGAAAAATTTTAATATAAACGAAATTGCAGTTTTTGATGAGAATAAAAATCAGATTACGCCAATTGGCGTTTTAAGTGAAAATGAAACGGCGCAAAAGCTGATTGACGAGCAGAATACGGCAGTTTTTGAGTATAGTTGGTATGACGGAACTTATTTTGACGAAATATATCATCCGAGAACGGCTTATGAATATTTAGAGGGGTTAACACCATACGAGAATACCCATCCCCCGTTAGGAAAGCTTTTTATTTCGTTGGGAATGATGATTTTCGGTGTAAATCCTTTTGGCTGGCGTTTTTTTGGAACGCTTTGCGGTGTGCTTATGGTGCCTGCAGTTTATGTTTTTTCAAAGGAGCTTTTAAAGAAAACAAAGTGGGCAACGATTTGTGCATTTTTGTTCACCTTTGACTTTATGCACCTTACTCAAACAAGGCTTGCAACTATTGATTCTTATGTGGTTTTCTTTGTTATACTAATGTACTTGTTTATGCACAGGTATATAAAAATGAATTTTTACAATACAGGTGTCCGCAAAACACTTATGCCACTTTTTTTAAGCGGCTTGTTCTTCGGAATTTGCGTTTCTGTAAAATGGCAGGGAGCTTATGCCGGTGCAGGACTTTGTGTTATGTTTTTTGTGTCGCTTTATAAAAGGTACAAAGAATTCTGTGCGGCAAAGGACGAAAGACTTGTGGGAGATGGCGAAAAAATCATTAAGAATTTTGGCAAAAGCACAGTAAAAACGCTTATATTTGCGTTCCTGTTCTTTGTGGTTGTACCGTTTATAATCTACTTTTTATCGTATCTTCCCATAATTCTATCAGAAAATGCTGATATAAGCTATTTTTGGGAAAATCAAAAAAGTATGCTAAGCTATCACTCAAATCTTACCGAAACACATCCTTACGGCTCTCCGTGGTGGTCGTGGGCTATAGATTTAAGACCGCTTTATGCGTATAATCCCAACTGGGATTTTGTTCCGCACGGCATAGCACAGGGCATTTCCTCGTTTGGAAATCCGCTGGTCTGGTGGCTCACTGTTCCTTCAATGGGATATTTGATTTATTTATTAAGACACAAACCAAGTCAGGAAATAAGCACGGTTTTAACGGGCTTTGGAGCAATGTATCTGCCTTGGATTCTAATAACAAGACAGGCTTTTATTTACCACTTTTTCCCGTGTGTTCCGTTTGTTGCGATTGCGATTTCGTATTGTATTCGTGAGCTTTTGGCAAAATTTCCAAAGGCAAAAATACCAATAAGGGTGTATCTCATTTTAGTTTTTGTGTTGTTTGTTGCATTTTATCCTGTTTTAACAGGGTTAAAAATACCTGAGAGCTACGCAAGGCTTTTAACCTGGCTTCCAAGCTGGGTGCTCGGGTAAAATAAATTTTGAAAGGCTTAATAATATGGAAAAAACTTATACGACAATAGAGGGAAGAAATCCTGTTTACGAGGCGATAGCTTCCGATATGCCCGTTGAGAAAATTTATATAAGCAATGCCTCAAAGGGTTCACAGATTTCAAAAATCATAAATATTGCAAGGGAAAAGAGGGTTCCGTTTAAGGCGGTATCTCCTGATAAAATAGACGAAATTGCAAAAACGGACTCAAATCAGGGCGTTGTTGCTATTTGCTCCGAGGTTTCATACTCTTCTTTAGAGGATATTTTAAAGGTGGCAGAGGAAAAAAACGAGCCTCCGTTTATAATTATATGCGATGAAATAACCGACCCGCACAATTTAGGTGCAATCATAAGAACGGCAAATGCTGTAGGTGCTCACGGAGTTGTTATCCCCAAAAACCGCTCGGTTGGGGTAACTCCTGTTGTGTTTAAAACCTCGGCGGGTGCTGCAAGCTACACAAAGGTTGCTCGCGTTAACAACCTATCACAGGCTATGGACAGGCTAAAGGAAAAAGGAGTCTGGATAACGGGTGCCGATATGGCAGGGGATAAGGAAATGTGCGACTCTGACCTTAAAGGGCCATTGGCAATTGTTGTAGGCTCTGAGGGCAGAGGCATTATGAAAAAGGTCAAAGAAAACTGCGACTTTTTAGTAAGAATCCCAATGGTGGGAGAGATAAATTCGCTAAACGCTTCTGTTGCGGCGGCGGTTTTGATGTATGAGGCTTTAAGGCAAAGAAGATAAACTAAAAAGGGAGATTTCAATGTATAGTATAGGTATTGACTTGGGCGGTACAAACATTGCCGCAGGAATTGTGGACGAAAACAGTAAAATTATTATAAAAGGCTCTGTTCCGACAGGAAGAACTCGTTCGTTTGATGAAATTTTAGCGGATATGGTAGAACTTTTAAGAAAGCTTTTAAAGGACGCAGGCATTGACGAAAGCGAGGTTTTATCAATAGGCATAGGATGTCCCGGAAATGTTGATATGAAAAATAAAAGCGTTTTATACGCTAACAATATTCCGTCTTTTAACAATGCTCCCATAGGAAAGGAATTAAAGAAGCATTTTGAAAACATGGATATCTATGTAGAAAACGATGCAAATGCTGCAGCTTACGGCGAATATATTGCAGGTGCCGCAAAAGACAATAAGGATATTATTGCAATAACCTTAGGCACAGGAGTCGGCGGCGGAATAATTATTGACGGAAAAATATATGGAGGCGTAAATTATGCAGGGGCAGAGTTTGGTCATATGGTAATTGAGCCAGGCGGTGTGCCTTGCTCGTGCGGAAGATGTGGCTGCTGGGAACAGTATGCATCAGTTACTGCCTTAATTTCGCAAACAGAAGAAAAAATAAAAAAATATCCTGACAGTAAAATTCACGAAATGATAAAAAAAGACGGAAAAATTAGCGGAAGAACTGCTTTTGATGCAATGAGAGCAGGGGATATAGCGGGAAAAGAAATAGTTGATGATTTCATAAGACACATAGCAGTAGGAACGATAAATTTAATCAATATTTTTCAACCTGAAAAGATAGTTATAGGTGGTGGTATCAGTAAAGAGGGAGACACAATATTGGTGCCACTGAAAAAGTTTATAGATAACGAAGAATATGCCCGCGATATGGAGAATTTATCAAGAACTAAAGTCGTTATGGCAGAGCTTGGAAACGATGCAGGAATTATTGGTGCGGCAATGCTTTATAAACAGACACAATAAGATGGAGACGGAATTCGAAAAAGAATTCCGTTTTTAATTAGATTTCCTTAATGGTTAAAAATAACTGTTGAAAATATGCTTAAAGGATGTTATCATAAGCTGATGGAGGGAGGCGTAGTTATGAACGAAACAGAGCTTATAAAAAAATGTCAAAACGGCGATACAAAAGCCTTTTCAGACCTGGTTTTAAAATACGAACGCAGGTTTATTAACTATGCCTTTAAAATGCTGAAAGATGAAAGCTTAGCACAGGATGCTGTGCAGGATGCCTTTCTTCGTATCTACAGAAAAATAGATACCTATAGCGGAAATGCCGCCTTTTCCACCTGGGCATATACTGTTTTAAACAACATCTGTCTTGATATTTTAAGGAAAAAGAAAAGAACGGGCGAAAACACATATATCAGTATAAACCAGGAAAGCAAGGATGACGAGGAATACGAAATTCAGATAGAGGACAATTCCGCCGAGCCTTTTGACAGCTACAAAAAGAAAGCGGCGATGGAGGCTTTGTACAGCGCCTTAGATGAAATGTCAGAGGAGCATCGAGAGGTTATCGTAATGAGGGATTTAAACGGTTTTGATTATGAAAAAATTGCAAAAATTACAAACACCTCGTTAGGAACTGTAAAATCAAGGATAAGCAGGGCAAGACTTGCACTTAGAAAAATTCTAGAAAAAGACAGGGAACTTTTTTCTTAAATGTTCGTCTTTTAAAGTGATTAGTAAAAAACGGCGCAAAGCCGTTACATAAAAAAAGGAGAAACACGATGGCAAAATCGGATTGCGAACATATTTTAAATTTAATACCGCTTTATATTGACAACATGCTTTCCGAAGAAGAAAACGACATCTTGTGTGAACATATAAAAACCTGCAGAGAGTGTAAAAAGGAAGTAGAGTTTTTAAAATCGGTAACAAGGGTTGCAGGAAAAATTCCTGAAATTGAAGTGCCGAATGATTTTCACGAAAGGCTGATGAACAAAATCGCAATGGAAGATATGCCAAAAAAAAGGTTTGGCATCGTTGCGCTTAAGAGAACTGCAATAAGCTTCGCCACAGCTGCCGCAGTTATTGCACTATCGGTTACGGCGCATTTTAATCTTCCGAAAAACACTGATACAAAAGATGTAGACGATTTCGCACCTATTACAATATCAGTGCCCGAGCAAGAGCCTGTAATAAAGGAAGAAAGCAAAAAAGAAACTATAAAACCAAAAGCAAAAGCGGTTCAGGTGGCAGAAGAACCGAAAGCTGTGCCAAAAGCAGATGAGAAAGAGCAAGAAACTGTGCCGAATGAGGCAAATATGATTTCTGTAATTTCAGATGATTCAGATGATAAGGTTATTGAAGCAAGGACTGAGATGCGCCAGATTGTAAGTGTTACATTAGATGACGGTGAGTATGAAAAAGCAGAAGAAATTTTAAACGGCTTTGAAAAAGACGATAGAGGATATAAAATTTACGATAATCTGGAAGATACCATCGCAAAGCTTTCAGAGCTTTATGGCTTTTCTTTACAGACAGAACAAAGTGATGAAATTGAGTGCGATTATATAGTTTTGGAAAACTAATATTACGGGGATGTAGCATTCGCTATATCCCTGTTTTTGTCCCCAACTTGACATAATTTGCTATTTTTGATAAAATATGTAAGGTTAGTCTTTGAAAAAGGGAGGAAAAACCGATGGAATGTAAATTTTGCGGTGCAAAAATAGATGATAAAGATTTAGTGTGCGAAAAATGCGGGGAAAGCACTAACAGAATTACAAGCTCTGAGGAAAATTTAAAGCTGATTGATGAAATGCCTGAGCTACACGATGAGCTTGATAAATTAGGCGAAATAAAAGAGGTTTCAGGAAGCGTAAAAAAACGCGTGATTATAGCGGTAATCTTAGTTGTTTTGTGCCTTTGTGCAAGCCTTGGCGGTATGATATACATTAAAAACAAAAAAGCCAAAGAAGAGGCAATGGCAAATGCTGAGCCTAAAATTTCTGCAGTTTCAGGTGAGTTTGTAAGCGTCTTGGAGGGCGAGGGATTTTCTGATGCTACAGTTACAGACGAAGCCTCAGCTAAAGCCTTAATAGATTCAGTAAAATCAAAATTTAACATTACAGATGAACGCATACAGTTTAAGCCTGAAAAGAAAATTCAAATTGGTGGCGACACATATTATCGCTTTTCACAGTATTGCGGGAGTATAAAGGTTTACGGTGGAGAAATTGTCTTAATGGCAGGAAGCGACAAAACCCCAAAGGCGTTAAACGGAAAGGTGTGCGAAACTGACGGGCTGGATACAGTATACAGCTTTAAGGAAACTGATGTAACTAATGCGATAAACAGCTATACGGGAAAAATTATGGACGAGTATAGCGTTGCGGAGGGCGGAAAGCTTACAGAGCCCGAAAAAACAATCGTAAACTTTGAGGGCAAGACATATCTTGCATATTATTCGAACATGTCGGGCTATAATGAAAATGGCGAGTATGTGGCTTACGATGTATTTATAGATGGAGATGCAGGAAACGGAATTTGCATTTTCGATACTGCAAGCTATGAAAATGCAGATGACAACGGAGAAGAACAGTTATCGCCTGTGCCATTTTCAGTCTATACTGTAAACGACAAATTTAACTGGAATGATGATACAAAGACGAGTGCGAAAGACATTATAAACTCTGCCGACATAGATGCGGGTTTAACATCTGCTTATGTTACAAGCGTAAAATCGGCGGTTGACAAAGTATATAAGTATTTTGAAGATAGATTTTCGTGGCGCGGATTAGACGGAGCAGGGAGCGAATTTAAGGTTTATATAAATCCTAACGAGTATGTTGAGGACAAACTTCCGCCTGACAAGGCACTTTATTCAAACGGCGTTATGATGTTCGTTGAAGAGGATATGATTTCAGCTTCTTTAGACATTAACACTGCAGCTCATGAATATGCTCACGGCGTTGTTGAAAGCATCTCAAAGCTTGATGGCACGAGGGCATTAACCGAAGGCTCTGCGATAGCTGAAGGTATTGCCGATGTGTTTGGAGAGCTTGCAGAAGGCTATTACAAAGACGATAAAACACCTGACTGGCTGCACGGTGAGAGAAATATGGCAGAGCCGCAGATGGGCTACCTCTCGTCAGTTTCTGATGAGGTTATGATAAACAGCCTGAGCGGATGCTACAACAACAGCACAATCGTTTCGCACGCATATTACAGGATGTGGGCAGAGGGCGTGCCTATAAACAAGTTAGACGAGCTTTTGTTCCGCTCGGTAGCCTTAATGACGGGCAAAACGGATTTTTCCGAGTGGCGTAGCATAACAGAATACAACGCATACTCTATGATGAGAGAGGAAAAAATTTCTGAAGAGGAGTTTGCCGCTGTTATAAAAGCCTTAGAGAACACACAAATAACATCTAAAAAGCTTTACGATTATGTTGTCCCGACAGAGCCTGATGAATTAGCAGATGCGACAACAACCTATATAATAGAATAAAAAATCAGAAAAATCTACACGGAATTGTGGAATATCTCACAATTCCGTTATTTTTTTCTAAAAAAAAGGGAAAAAAGTGTTGACCAAACAAGGACAGATACTATATAATAGATACAAGTATGTAATTATTACAAGGGGGCTTGTTTTATGATAAAAATCGCAATATTAGGTTATGGTACTGTAGGTAGCGGTGTATATGAGATACTTAAGAAAAACACAACCGCAATAGCAAAAAAAGCAGGGGATGTAATTGATGTTAAGTATATCCTTGACATAAGGGATTTTGACGACCATCCTGAAAAGCACCTGTTTACCAAAAACTTTGACGATATCTTAAATGATGATGAGGTTTCTGTGGTTGTTGAGGTTATGGGAGGACTAAACCCTGCCTACAACTTTACAAAATCAGCTCTTTTAAAGGGTAAAAATGTTATTACATCAAACAAGGAGCTTGTTGCAACACACGGAACAGAGTTAATCGCAATTGCAAAGGAAAAGTGTGTAAACTATTTATTCGAAGCGTCAGTAGGTGGCGGTATTCCTATTATAAGACCGCTTACACAGTGCTTATCTGCAAACTCAATTACCGAAATAAACGGTATTTTAAACGGAACAACAAATTATATATTAACAAAAATGTTTTCCGAGGGTGCTTCGTTTTCTGACGCATTAAAAACCGCTCAGGACCTAGGCTATGCTGAGCGTAACCCAGAGGCAGATGTTGAGGGACACGATGCTTGCAGAAAAACTGCAATTTTAGCATCGCTTGCCACAGGAACATTTATTGACTATAACAATATCCCTACAGAGGGTATTACAAAGATTTCCAAAACTGATGTTTTGTTTGCTGAGAAAATCGGCTATGTTATAAAGCTCATAGGCTCGGCTAAGGTTGATGAAAACGGAAAGGTTTCTGCCCGTGTTGCACCAAGACTTGTTAAAAGGACAAGCCAACTTGCAGGTGTTTCTGATGTGTTTAACGCAATTTTAGTTCACGGCGATTCCTTAGGCGATGTTATGTTTTACGGAAGAGGGGCAGGAAAACTTCCTACCGCAAGTGCTGTTGTTGCCGATATTATTGACGCTGCAAAGCATATTCATACAAACAAATGGGTTATCTGGGCAGAGGCAACAGAGGGCGTTATGAATAAGCCTGAAGACAGCGAATATGCATATTTTGTTCGT
>JAZSJX010000077.1:0-3476 GCA_045534535.1 Congzhengia sp. | reverse complement strand
GCCCTCAATTATGGTATTAAGAGTAAGTCCCTCACGAACGAAAAGACCGCCCGTGCCCATAGGTGCCATAATGCCTTTGTGTCCGGGGAAAGCCACCATATCAAATTTTGTAGCGTCAATATCTAAAACACCTGCACTTTGAGCCGCATCCACCAAAAACAAAACACCGTGCTTTTTTGCAATTTCTGACGCTTTGTATATATCATAAATATTTCCGCAAACATTTGACGAGTGCGTCATACAAATAAGCTTTGTGTTTCTTTTGATAAGTCTTTCTAATCTGTTTACATCAATTTCGCCGTTTTCGTCTGCATAAAGAACTGACACCGACACTCTTTTTGTTTTTTCTAATTCCTTTACCGGGCGAAGCACGGAGTTATGCTCCATAGAGGTTATAATTACATGGTCGCCGTAGGTTAAAACGCCCTTTATTGCAAGGTTTAAAGCGTGCGTTGTGTTATAACAAAACGCTATACGCTCAGGGTTTTCAATGTTAAAAAGCGTAGCTAAGCTCTGTCTTGCAGAATATAGAATTTCATTCGACTTAGCTCCGCCGTTATATCCGCCTCTTCCTGCGTTTATGCTGTTATTTATTGCCGCTTTGATAAACTCCTTGTTTACCTCTTGCGGTTTTATAAAGCTTGTTGCCGCATTGTCTAAATAAATCATACTTTCTCTCCTTAAATTTTCTTACGATACATTATATGATGAAATAATTTTTTTGATTATTTGTAAATAAAGGCATGGCAAAAACATATAATGTAGCGATAAATAAAATTGAAAGGCGAGAGGATATGTCCAAAAATTTAAACGAAATTTTAAAGTCATTAAATAAGAGTAAGGTGCAGGATTTAATAAAAAAAGCTGAAAACGGCGGACTTTCTGACCTTTTAAACTCAATTGACAAGGAAAAAGCAGAAAAGCTGATCTCACAAATGGGACTCTCTGATAAAATAAAAAACACTGATATTGAAAAAGCGATAAATGATGCAAAAAACAACCCTGAAATTATAGACAAGATAAAGGATACGATAAAATAGGAGGGAGGAAATAAGATGAGCCAGGAAAACGGCGAGCTCTTAGAAAGCCTTTTAGGTATGCTCGGCGATAATCCCGAAGAAAAGATAAAGTCGGCACTTTCGTCCTTAGGTATCGGCGAAAAAGAGGAAGCTCCAGAAAAACCAACCATGCCGAGCGGACTTGACCCTGAGATGCTTTTAAAATTAGGCTCGATTTTTTCTTCTTCGGGTACAGACGACAAAAGAACGGCTCTTCTTTGTGCCATAAAACCTTTTCTGAGCGAGGAAAGACAACCTAAGGTTGATAGTGCTCTAAAGCTTTTAAAGCTTGCCAAAATGGCGGAAATGGCAGGAAAAACTGATATACTGAAAAATCTTAAGCTGTAAAGGAGGACAAATGGTAACAAATTATTATAATTCAAGCAACAATTTCAGCTCTCCCGTAAGACGCGAACCAAAGCCCTATATCCCTCCTGCAAAAAGAGAGCCATTAGATGCAAAACCCTGCAGTAAAGAGCAAAAGTTTCAGGCAGACACCGACACAATTTTAATTTTCGGGCTCATTATTCTCCTTGTTATGTCAGGATGCGAGGATACGCTCCTTTTAATTGCATTAGGCTTTTTGATTTTCTTTTAAGCCGACCAAATCCGATGTTGCCCTGTATCCCGCGCTTGTTGCGGTAGAAATAAAGTCGCTTTCGGTAACTGTTCTTAAAATTTTTAAATCATCATCAACTATTGTAATTATATAAAAGGTGCTGAGGTTCAGCTTTCTTAAAACACGCCTTACGGGCGTGTTTTTGTGAACACAAAGCATTTTGCAGGGAATCAGTGCGTCTTGTTTTAGCTTTTCCTTTTCGTAAATTATTTCTCTCATAATTAAAATGTCGCTGTTTTTCTTTTCGTCAGAAAGACTGTAGAGTAAAAATGCACAAATTACAAAAAGGCTCATATTTCCTTTGAAAAAAATTAAGAGATATGCCCATAAAACCAATAAAAGCGTTATAAAAACTGCTGAAACCTTTCGCATAATTTTAGCGGAGGGGATAAGTCCCGCATTTTTTATAACGATTGCTCTTAAAATTCTTCCGCCGTCTAACGGGGGTATGGGAACAAGATTTATTAAAATCAGTGAAAGGTTTATAACGATAAAAAGGTAGTAATTTTCAGTGGCGTAGTTAAAAAAGTAAGTACATAAAAGCATAATAAAATTAGACACAGGTCCTGCCAGAGCGATTAAAACCTCTTTTTTTGGTGTTTTAAAAACATTAGAATCAATCCTTACAGTCATACCAAACGGCATAACGATGATAGAGTGAACCTTAACGCCCAAGATTAAAGCCATTAAAAGATGACAAAGCTCGTGAATTAAAACAGTTGCGTACATTATAAAAAATGTCATTTGAGTTTTAGTCAGGAAAGCCACAAAAATCATTGGTAAAAGGAGAATATGAACATAAAAAAACTTAGTAATTTTAATCATCTTATTCCTCGGAAAACTTAATAAACTGGGTGGGGTCTAGGTATGTATCCCCACGGCGAAGCTCAAAATAAAAGGTTGAGTTTTCACCGCCTGCACGGGCTATTGCCTGTCCTTTTTTGACGCTGTCGCCAACATTTGGAATGATTTCGTTAAGCTGTCCGTAAAGGGTTTTTATTTCCTCGCTGTGGGAAATTATAATGTACGAGCCGTACTCCTCGCTTTTTGCAATTTCAGAAACCTTACCGTCGCCTGACGCTACAATATTTTCGTTTTTTCCGCAAAAAACATCAACACCGTAGTGAAAATTACTTCCCGAGGCGTCCTGCATACCAAAGCCCTTTGCAACAGCCTTAGATGATGGCGGTGCTAAATCTGATACAGGGCTTAGCGTGTCAAGCGACTTGTCTTTTATAAATAAACCTTTTATTTTTTGGTATTCTGCCTTTACATCGGTATTTTCGCTTACGATAATCCAAATCGCATTTTTTATGTTTTTTATACTGTCGTCAGGATAAAACCTTATGCCCACACACAATATTAAAAGCAGAACCGACAACAAAAACTGCTTGAAAAATGTGCCCGTAGGTTTGTTTTGTGTATGCCTTGCATATTCTCTTTCATAGTACCTCATAGCCTTGCTCCTTTGATAGTTTGTACTATTATATTATTGCTTAATAAAAAAAAGAACCAAGCATTACGCTTGGTTCTTTTTTTATTAAACTGCCATTATTTCATATTCTTCACATTCAAACTCGTCTGTTCCTATAAACTGTTCTATAATATCACGAACTGATACGGGTGTAACGGTGTTTCGTGCCAGGGTTAACAAAGCCTTCCGAGCTTCTGCCTCCGAGCAGAAGATATCAAATATTTTCCTGTACTCAACCCGTAGCGAGCCTGAAGTGGGGTGGCTTTTTTTAAGCACCTCAATTCCGTATGTGGTATAGGTTTCGCCCTCTATGTATGCGTCCCTC
>JAZSJX010000008.1:0-2763 GCA_045534535.1 Congzhengia sp. | reverse complement strand
GCAGGTGGATTTTTCACTGGAAGTGTGGCGATAATGTCTGATTCTCTGCACGATCTTGGAGATGCTATCAGCATAGGATTATCATATTTTCTTGAAAAAAAGAGTAAAAAACAGCCTGATGAAAAATACACTTTTGGATATCTACGATATTCGGTTTTAGGAAGTGTTTTCACAACCTTGATTTTGCTTTTAGGTTCGTTATTAGTTATCATAAACGCTGTTACAAAGATCATCCATCCGGTTGCAATCAAGTATAATGGAATGATGATTTTTGCAGTTTTTGGTGTAATTGTAAATCTTTGTGCAGCTATTATGACTAAAGAAGGCGATTCTTTAAACCAAAAGGCAGTAAACCTTCATATGCTTGAAGATACTTTGGGATGGATTATAGTTTTAATTGGTGCAGTTATAATGAGGTTTACGAATATTGCTATTATTGACCCGTTGATGTCAATCGGTGTCTCTGTGTTTATTATAATAAACGCCATAAAGAACCTTAAGGAAGCTCTTTCGTTGTTTCTTGAAAAAAAACCTCGTGGAGTAAATCTAGAGGAAATAAAGAAGCATGTTATGAAAATACAAGGTGTGCTTGATGTTCATCATGTTCATTTATGGAGTATGGATGGCAATAACAACTATGCCACCATGCATATAGTTACAAACGAATTTGCACACGATATTAAAGAAAAAATCAGACAAGAACTTAAAGAACATGGCATATGCCATGTAACACTTGAACTTGAAACCGAGAATGAAAAATGTGATGAAATTTGTTGCACTATCAAGAACACATCTAATCACCACCACCATCATTCTCATTAAACCATGCATCTAAACCTCGTATCACTTATATGCTTCATATAAAAAAACAACAGCTAAAAAAATACGGGATGTAGCATTTACTACACCTCTATTTCATCTGTAAGAATATATTATCAGTTTGGGGAACAATAAGCAAGGAGGGATGCATAAATGAAAAAAAGATATTATCTTTGTATAGATTTAAAGTCATTTTTTGCATCTGTGGAATGTGTCGAGCGTGGGCTTGACCCGATGACAACAAACTTGATTGTAGCAGACCCCGACAGAACAGACAAAACTATATGCCTTGCAATTACCCCTGCAATGAAAAAAATAGGTATAAAAAACAGGTGCAGGGTTTTTGAAATTCCCAAAAGTGTAAAGTATATAACTGCACCTCCGAGAATGCAGGTATATGTTGATTATTCTGCTAAAATTTATGGTGTGTACTTAAAGTATATTGCAAAAGAGGATATTTATCAGTATTCAATTGACGAGGTTTTTATTGATGTTACAAGCTACCTGACGCTTTACAAAATGACGGCAAAAGAGCTTGCCAAAACCATGATGGAGGATGTATATAAAACTGTAGGTGTCAGAGCTGCTTGCGGAATTGGTACGAATTTATATCTTGCAAAAATTGCACTTGACATTACGGCAAAGCATGCTGACGATTTTATAGGTTATTTGGACGAGGAGCTTTATAAAAAAACACTCTGGAGCCACCGACCGATTACAGATTTCTGGCGTGTGGGCGCAGGAACGGCAAAAAGACTTGAAACTTTGGGGATTTACACAATGGGGGATATTGCATCTGCAAATGAAGAAATTTTGTACAAAAAATTCGGAATTGATGCTGAGCTTTTAATCGACCACGCAAACGGATATGAGCCTGTTACGATATCTGATATTAAAAAATATAAATCGAAAACCAATTGTTTATCAAGCGGTCAGGTTTTAATGACAGATTATAGTTTTTCAGACGGAGAGCTTATAGTAAAGGAAATGACAGACCTTCTGTGTCTGGATCTGGTAAAGCATAACCTTGTTACAAAGTCGGTAAATTTGGTGGTAGGGTACTCAAATTCCCTGAAACTAAAGCCTGCGAAGGGCACATCATCAATAGATGCACCAACGAATTCTGACGAGGTTTTAGTGCCTTTTGTTTCGAAGCTTTACAGAAGAATTGTAAATCCTGAGTATCCCGTAAGAAGAATTAACATAACACTAAATAATGTTGTAGAGGATACGGGAACGCAAATGAGTTTGTTCCGTACGCCCGAAAGTGCCGAAAAAAATAAGAAAATTCAAAAAGCTATTATTGACATAAAAGAGCAGTTTGGAAAAAATGCAGTTTTAAAGGGTATGAACTTAGAAAAAAAGGCGACTACAATGGAACGCAACCGACAGATTGGAGGGCATAAAAGTGGAGAATAAAAGGCAGAAAATGTCGATAGAAGACAGGGCTAAGCAGTTTGCACCCTTTTCCGCCTTAAGAGGATTGGGATTAGCGCTGTCGCAAGCGGAAAAAGTTGTAGTTGCAAAAGCAGATATTCCCGAACAAAAGGCAGAAGAAATTGACAGAAAATTAAGAGAGGTTCTAACTGGCACGATAGAAACAGTTGTCTATTACGAAAACTGTGAATATATAGAGCTTACGGGAATGGTTGCAAAAATTGACTTTGACAAGAAAATAATTCAAATTGTAAATAAAGAAATCAGTTTTAAGGATATTAAAGACATAAAATAAACCGAGGTTAAAACCTCGGTTTATTTTTATTCTGCTAACTGTAAAACATCGTCTTCAAATTCAAGACCATTGCGGTCTACATGAGTGAAGCTTCCGGGTACATCACCTACAATTACAGTCTGAACTATAGGGACTGTTGTCGTAACAGTGCTAACCTTTTGCATTGTTGGCATAAGTACCGAAAGGTCTGCCTTAACAGTTACTGTAACATC